>CAYOJS010000005.1:13495-24079 GCA_964404345.1 uncultured Methanosarcinales archaeon | reverse complement strand
TTAATCCTATTCTGACACTTCAAAAACGGAACGTTTTTGTATGTTGCAGAAGAGGCCATTATCTAAATTTTATATCCTTAATCCTATTCTGACACTTCAAAAACGGAACGTTTTTGTATGTTGCAGAAGAGGCCATTATCTAAATTTTATATCCTTAATCCTATTCTGACACTTCAAAAACGGAACGTTTTTGTATGTTGCAGAAGAGGACATCATATAATTTTCTATCATTTATCCGAAGCTGCAACTTGAAAAACCGCGGTTTTTCTATGTTGCTGAGGAAGACATTATTTAGTTCTATCTTCAATATCTAAATCGATCTTTTGAATGCCTCAACGAGCAGGTTGAGAAGGATTTGTGGGGGGAGATGAAGAGCCTGTTACGGGTGCTGTCTTAGGCGGAGCCACTCCAATGGTCGCTTCACTGGGCAGGTTTAAGGATTTAAGCAGGACGTGTTTGGCTTGAATGCTCTTGTATTCCGCGTAACCATAGAAGCATACCCCCACAATCATGAAGGCTAAGAGGAAATAAATCCATGAGAATGCTCTTGTCGTACGGCAGTCTGGATCTGTAGAGCATTTTGAGTCGCAGACTCCATCTGGGGCATTTTTGCATCCTTGCAGGGTTTCAGGCGCACAATCTTCAGGGCACGTCTGGGGGGTTTCAAAAGCACTGCATTCGTCATCCAAGTTACAGAGTACTTGATGGATGGATTTTCGGATGTAAAGGCGATCTCCTTTTTTGAGCGTAAAAGTGTCATACGTCTCTTTGTAGGGGAGGTCTAAGAAAACAGAGGCCGTGCTACTGCCTGCAGAGTAGGTGGGTTTTATCTTCTGCTGGTAAGCAAGTCCTCCTTTTTCATCAAAGACTTGCAGCGTGTAAATGTCGCCTATTTCATTGGCAGGTTCGGAAGGGTTTCCTTCAGCCAGTTTGAAGCCTTTCAGGAATACATTTCCATTTTGGTAAAAGTCGAATTTGACCTGCATGACTCGCTCGGCCGCAACTATAGATAGGAGTAGTAGAAACAAAATACAGTACAACTCCCACCTCTTTTTCATCTTATCCTCTTTTATTTTCTAGCTAAGCGATAAAAACTCGGGTCAAACATAAAAATCTTCATCATATCTTGTAAAAGAGCTTCACTTACAAAGGGCATGTAAACAGATAACATGCCTAACTGGATAGCGGCATTTTGAGTCATCTCAGATTGAATCAATGGGGTGGAAAGGGTTATGGGGGAAGGGCAAGTGTCAGAGGAAGAGGTTACACAAGTTATAGTGGCTTGTGAATGGGTTTCAGATCTCTGTTCAGTGACCGTCTGTTTTTGGGTAAACGCCTCTGTTCCAGCACCTTCAGAAGAGAACGTAGCCGCAATAGTGCCTATAGGGATGTTCGCGGTTCCGCTGAAGTCTATATTCGTGTATCCTTGATCTATGGCATCAAAATTATCTTGGAAGGAGAAAGTGTATCCCTGATTTTCATAGTGAACATGGACAGCGATTCCCAGGTTGGATTCAATTCCGTCAGGGGAAGCAAGAGCAGAACTCATGCCTTTAATATCTGTACAGTCTTTATTGAAATCAAGGCGTGAAACCAAATGCGGTTTAAACGTAGAAAACTCATTCATGAACGTGAGTAAGGAATATCCAGTATCTGTCGGTTTGAATGCGTAAACAATATTCATCCGCATATCTGGGTCGTTTGGGCTAAAGGTGGCGTTTAAATGGTAAGTAGAGCCATCATAGGATTCTATATACTTAAAGTCAGGTTCGGTCATATGAGCTTCTTCAAGTTTATTATACTCAATGGGAAGAACAACAGCCCGGAATCCGTCCAAGTAAGCTATGGCGCTTCTCTCAAGGCTAGAACCAAAGGAAGAATAGATTAGAGTGGTGGTATCGCTTGAGGAAATCTTATCTTTTTCAAATCGGGCTTCGCAGGCATCAGCTAGTTGAATGGCTTGTTGGCGAACTCCTGAAAGGGGCGAAGAATCGCTAGGCTTGCAATCCTGCGGGCAGTTCTTTGCATCTTCTCCTATTTCACAGTTTCCATTCCCGCAAACAGCTTTTGGAGAGCTTCCATAGACACCCACTAAGTGAAGTTGGGCTAAATCATGGTCTTGCATGGCCTGCATAAGTTCAGAGCGGGTAGCTCCTGGATTCATAGTAAGAACGGTATCAAGTGCAAACAGGTCAAAGGAGTAATGATGAACTCCAAAAAGAGGACAGGGTCCGTTGTAAATATTGTTTTGGAAACTATTTTGTCCTTGAACAGCTTCTGTAGGTACACTGTTTTCAGGTAGGGAAGAGGTTACAGGAATATTCCACATAATCCAATGATCGAAAAGTCCTCCAGGTGCGTCGGGGTCTGTTACTATAAGGGCGTAGCTTTTTGTACCAACCGGAGGCTTTCCTTCAATGGTTAAGGGAGGGTTTACATCTTCCCCATTGCAAGTATATTTATCAGGAATCACCCCACCCATGCTAAAAGCAGGACTTGAGAGTCTAAAGTCATTGGTGGAGGGGGTGCAGTCCTGTGGACAGGCTATGGCTTCATTTGCTTCGCAGATTCCATTTCCACAAACAGTCTGCGAAGCAGGACAATCCGATGGACAAGTTTGACTATCTTCGCCAGAATCGCAGACCCCATTTCCGCAAGCGGTTTGAGTATCCCCACATGTGTAGATGCTGTTTAAGATATCTTTATCGCCTTGTTCATAATCAGGAGTGGGCGGTCCAGAAGGTCCCATGAAACAGAAGCCACCCGGTACTGGGTTTCCATTGCAGCAGACACCTTGGCACTTAGTGGTGGGACAATTGGTAGGATAGGTATTCAGGCAGCCAATGCCATTTTGTTCTCGGAAGCTTTGGTCTTGCCGTTCATGCATCTGGTAGGAATATTCCTCACAGAATCCGTAGGTGTGGCCGATTTCGTGGCCCGTAGTCGTTGGATCGTCAAATTCAGACAGTACAAGATGGTCAAAGGGCAGCGTATAGCCGACAACGCCTTCTTCTCCACAAGTTCCTTTGCCAATGTCCTCTGTGGTAAGGGCCATGATTCGATCGATATTCGGATCAAAGTGAATGCCGCTTCGTTGGACGCACCGATCAATGGCATCAAACTCGGAGAAGTCCTGGCTCAATAGATTGCATTCCGTACTTGGAGGTACGACACAGTTAGGAAGAATGTATGACTTTGCCGTTTCAGGGCACTGTCCGATGGCAAGTCCATGGGAAAAGGCTTGATAGTGTGCTTGTGCAGCTTGTTCAAATTCAGCTTCTGTTTTTCCCCAATTGACGGGCACAAAGACAAACCTGTATTTTGTTTTGACACATTGGCTATTGCTGCACTTCTCATCATCCGCGCAGTCTTTATCAGAGGTACAGGAAGCCTTCGTTTCGCGGCAGATGTGCTGGGCAAGGTCGCACGTTTTTCCAGAGCCACAATCCGCATCCAGCATACATTCATACAAGATGCACTGATGGTCTTGCACATATCCTTTCGGACAAGCGACATCTACACAAGCTTTATCGGCACAGCTCTGGTCCTTCAAGCAATCTTCATCGTTCGAACAGGTCTTTGCGCCGCAATCATCCACGCAATTTTGTTCAGTCTCTCCAGCATCGCAGATACCATCGCCACAGACTGTCGAAAGTGAGCAATCCGCAGGGCATCCTTCCAATGTCTCGTCCTCATCACAGATTCCATCCCCGCAAACCGGCTGAACAAAACAGTCTTGAGAGCACGTTTCAGAAGTTTCTCCAGAGTCGCATTTTCCATTTCCACAAGCAGGAATTGGAACACAGGTCATTGCAGGGCAGCCATTGACATCTTTTTTTGTTTGAAGAACCATTCCTTCAGGACATACAGGTTGAGCCATCGGAGGGCAACAATCTACAGCACAGCTTGCTCCATTTTCTCCAGTTTCACATTTTCCATCTCCGCACGTCGTTTGAGCAGGGCAATCTTTAGGGCAAGTGATCTCACATTGAGTTTCACAAGGGTTTGACGGGCAAGTATTCGGATGAGGGGGTGGTAAAGGATCGCAAGCATGACAAACTGTATTACACTTCTTCTCACTTTCTTCGCAAACACCATTCCCACACGAGCTTGCAGAGGTACAATCGCCCGGACAGTTCTGAGCTGTTTCTTTTCCTTCGCACTGTTTATTTCCACAACAGGTGGGGGGCAGAGGGCATCCTTGACTATCTATCCCTTGGACCAGGTTTCCCGAGCACAAGGGTGAGGAATACGTAGGGCACTGTGGCTTGCTTTGAAGCAATTCAGGGATGGAGAGAGGCCCAGACCAACCTCCTGACTCTATTCTCGCAGAATCCCCCCCCAGACCTTTAGGTGCCTGAGCCGGGGCAAGAAAAGCAAGGAAGAGCAATAGACCTATAAGGTAGAATCCCTTGGAATGCATTGTTTTTTTCATAGGCTCATACCACTTGTTTTAAGTATCGCACAAAGCGCTGCCACAAGCTGAGTTTGCAGTCAACAGGGCAGGTTCGCTCGGTTTCTTTTCCATCACACACTTTATTTCCACAAGTGCAATCAATGTCTGCCGTAGCATCACAATCTGAATCACATTTTCCGTCAAGGATCGTATCACAGTATCCATCTTTGCTTCCACTGGGACAATCATCCAGACAGGAGTTGTAGTTCTCATATTCTTCACATCGCTCATTATGGTTGCAGAGCAGAACCGGAATACTAAGCAGTACACGTCCGTCTTTTTGTAATTGGATTTCTTTGCTTTCAGGAGAGTAAGGTAAGTACACCGGCCGTGTGACAGAGTCCACCTCTTCGAGGCTTTCGGTTCTAAGGAAGGTAACATAGAGCGGGGCGCTATAAACAGGGTTTTTTTGAGAGTCTAAAACCTGAATAACATAACTTCCTCGTTTGCTGGGCAAAGTGGGGGATCCAATGTCTAAGAAAAGTCCTTTCAAATCGACTTTTCCTTCTTTGTAAAAAGTAAGGTCTACGCGTAAGACTTGATCCAAGGCAAGGGTTGCGGGGATGAGTAGTAAAAGCATGATCAACCAAGTCTTGTTCATGAAATCACCTCACCACTTGTTGATTGGTCTGAATAGGAATAGATCCAATATTGATTTCCGAGAGTAATCACCCAATTCCCACCAGAATAGGATACATCGTCAATATGTTTTAGGTTGAACGGCGTGTTTTTAGGGCAAGGCGGACAGCCGCCACCACAGTCTACACCAATCTCTCCTTCGCCTCGAACGCCATCGTAGCAGTTGGCTTTCTTCTGACAGTGATCTTCATTCCATTCGCAGACCGTATCAGGCGTACAGTGATAGGTTTCACAGCTGCTCGGTTCATGGTAGTCTTCACATTGATGGACAAGGCTACAGGACAAGCAAGTACCCTCAACCAAGGTTTTATAATAGTAGCATCCTTCAGGAAGGCCATAACATTCTTGTTCATCGCATAGGTTGAAGAATCCTTCTCCGCATTGGTTGCACTTTTGAGGGGCATCACAATCCTGCGAGCAACTGTCACTCGTCTCATTGAGATCGCAAACACCATCCCCACAGAAATGGGGTAAACTGCATACCTCTTTATAGCAGGATTGGCTTAAACAGTCTGTATCTTGAACGCACCTCTGTCCAAACAAGCATTGATCCGGACAAGTGGCTCCACCGCAATCCACATCGGTTTCATCTTGATTCAGAATCTGGTCAAAGCACTTTTCATGAGTGGATCCTTTAGGAAGGCAGAGTCCTACATTGCAATTTTTAGTAACACAATCGCCATCCATGATGCATTGCTGGCCAATGGCACAGGCCGGGCAATTTCCGCCGCAATCTAAGTCCGTTTCTTCTCCATCCGCCTCTCCATTCGTGCAAGTCGTGGGTCGCTGGCAGTCTTGCGGGCAGGTATCTTTATTTTCTCCTGCTTCACAGGTTCCATCCCCACAAACGTTTTTTATTATACAAGCACCGTCTTCACACACCTCATCCGAAGCACAAGTATGAACCACATAATCCATACATCCATCCGATCGGCTGCAGCTCTTACTCCCTAAAGACCACCCATACGGTCGGCATATGTATTCAGCTAGATCACCCACATCCCCACCTGATGATTTATCTGTAATGCAATAATCAGACATGGAGTTAGAATTATACTGTGCAACGGTACCCTTCACTCGATAATTCTCCCCACCATCTGAATCCATACATTCAATCGTGGAATTATCCTCACAATCCTGCGGACAGTTTTGCGAGGTTTCTCCTTCTTCACATCGTCCATTCCCGCATTGAGCTTCAGCCACCGTCAACTGGATGGCAGGCGTTACCTCGCCAAAGGGTGTATAGGCTTTGTTAACCCAATACATAAACCCGCCACAGTCTCCTTTGCGGTTAAATTGGATCTCATACATGCGTTCTACAAATACATCTGCTTGGTCATAAGAAAAATATTCGGCACAAGGATTTTGTTCCTTGTAGAGATTTTTATTAAACGAATTGGAGATATACTCTTTGGAGTTAACAAATTCAGTATAAAGCGTGTATCTAGAATCTCCATTGGAGAGTCTTCCAAGCCAGTATTGGGGTCCGACATCACCAGAATATCCAGGCTCCCGATCAAGGACAACTTGATACAAGTTATTAACAAATTGTTCATTGGATAATCCTTGAGCTTCTGGAGAGTTTTGGAAGGCTTCAAAGATCTTTTGATTGGCATAGCTTCCAGGAGCAGTGTTGATAAAGTCGGGATTAAGATGGCCCATCTGAAGGGTGTAGGTGTAAACACCGGGTTGTTCGGGAGCAATGAAATAGAACGGTCCAGTCCAAGTTCCACTGGAAAGGGTTGCATCGTTAACCGAAATGGGCAAGAGATCTCCATTGACAGATAAGAGAACATAGGGTTTTTCTCCTTGGAAGCTCCAAGTCGCGGTTCCGGTGTTTTTCATGGTGACATTGAAGCCGACAGGTTCTTTAGGAGAAGCGGTGATTGCAGAAACATCAAACGAAACAAACTGCGCGTCATCCTTTTCATTGCTTTGTGCACAGTCTTGCGGACAGTTTTGGTTATTTTCTTTTTCTTCACACTGATTATTCCCACAACAAACAGGAAGGCGTGGACATCCATCCGAACCAAGCCCAGTATCAATAAGGGTTCCTGAACAGGGAGCAGGCTTCATGGCAGGGCAATTTAAGGTATATGTTTTAGGGCTTCCTTGGAGCAATGAATTATGGTTTCCACCTTGATCTTGTAGATCAATTCCATAAGCATAGACAGGATGTTCTTTTCTATCCTTGAATTCAACAGGAAGGGTGAACTGGAAACCATGGTCTCCTCTGAATCCTGTCACTGTGTAGATATCAGAACGAGGGGCATTGGCAAAGATGCTATTGAATCCCTTTCCGCTTCCTGCAGGACCATCGACATAGAGGTGAACTTCAACGGTCTTTTCAGGATCATCTGGGTCAAGGGTCCATCCACCCACCACTCCATCTTCTGAGATTCCATCCAAAAAGCCGATGGGAACTTGGTTTTTTGTATCTGGACAATCACCTGGACAGTTAGCGTTGTTTTCTTGGCCTTCACACTTTCCATCTCCACAGCAGATGAGGGGTACAAATCCAGGATCATCACCCGTAGCGCCTTGCCCAACACAAGTCTTAGCTTGGCAAGTGTTCCCAGAAGCACATCCAGTGCCTTCACAGCAGGGCTTTCCAGATCCTCCGCAAAGAGGGATTCCTTCAACTTGATTTCGGTAGAAGACCGCGTACGCCTTGTAGGCATCTTGTAGGGTCTGTGCAGCTTGAGTATTTGTACAGCCACCTCGACCCAGCATCAATTTAGCTTCAAAGTCGACATGAGTAGACCGAGGTTCTTTATTGAATGTTTGTCGGTAGATGGCCCGCACTTTTTCTTTTGCGCAGTTGATGGCTTGGCAAAGGTCACTTGTAGGGGGGGTATACTGACAATCACTGCAAGTTCCAGATGAGACAGGGTCTCCATTGCAAAGCACCTGTCGATTGTTCCTGCCATCCCATTCGCAGGTTTCTTGGCTTTCACAGATACCATTTCCGCAGGTATTTGGGGGGTAATAAACACAATCACTGCAAACTCCGCCAGCAGGGATGGGAGAGCCATTGCATAGTTTTTGCCTACCATTCACTCCATCCCATTCACAAGATTCAGAACCCTCACAAATCCCATTTCCACAGGCAGCCCCTACTTGTCCGACTTGTTTGGCGCGGTCAATCATGGCTCGGAGTTCATCGCGATGCACGATTTTGTCTGGCCTAAAGGTTCCATCTCCATAGCCATTGACAATGCCTTTGGCTTTAGCCGTCGCAATAAAAGAGGCAAAAAGATGATTAACAGGAACATCAGAGAATGGGGGAGCAGTCGGTGTAATCATAGGAATTCCAATGGCCCGCACAACAAAGGTCACAGCTTGTCCTCGGGTAGCCATCTGATCAGGGCAGTATCGCAAGGGGTTGACAGCACATCCAGCGGTGATCTGACGATTAGAGAGAGTTTCGATGTCTTTATAATAATCATATGTTTTTGGGACATCTGCAAAATGTGGTCCTCCTTGAGTGTTAATCGGATAACTAAATTGCCGCACAAGGATATCAGCAACTTCAGCACGAGTGAGTTGTGGGCTCCCATCACTAGTCGCTGCGCCAGTAATTGAATTACGCACAACATTACCAGTAACAGGGTTAGCAAGAGAGTCTTTATCCACTTGACATTTTCCATTTACACAAGAAGAGCTCTTACATTCTTGATTGCAGTCACAGCCGCTCCCCCCATTTTTCTTGGCGCAGGAATCACATCCATTTGTTTCCTTGCAGACAGGCTCAATGGCATCAACTTCACTCCCACCTAATCCGACAGGGCTTCCTTGGCTCCAAAAGTAAACATACTTATAGGGAGTTCCATCTTGTTCGCCGATGTCCAAAAGGTTTTCATCTCCTGTATAGCATTCATTCGTTGCTAAGGGAAGGGTCTGCGCCTGCGATGAGGTCAAAGGTACCTTTTCACAGCCTCGATAAGGCGGCCGACGGGGTTGGATGTAAATCCATCCTTGTGCACCTGGGTTTCCATCCGAACCAGGGTTCACATCTAAGTTAGCGCCTTCTTTTCCCACCCAGATCTGTCCTTGTTTGTTACGCCCAGATTGATAAAGGACCAAGTCGCTTCCAGGAACATCGTAAAAGGTTCCTATAGATAAGATCATATATCCCATACTATTAGTTCTGTAATCGCCAATCTCAGCTTCTTTTTTGTCGCGGATCAGGGCCGCCTCGGATTGTTTAACCTTTCCACCCATCTGAGCAAGAGAAACAGTAGAAGGAACACCCAGGGTTTTATGACGAGCAACAACACTCAAAGAAGGCCGCTCATTCATGCCCATATTCATAATCCGATCGTGTACAAAAGCAGCAACAGTAGCTGGCGGAGCCGGTTGTCTTTGAGAGTATACTGGGAGCAACAATAAGATCAAAATGACCAGGATCGGGATTGTGTTTTTCATCCGGCGAACACGTTTCTTAGGTTGCATCAGGATCCACCTCGCATGAGCGTGTCAGGAACTCGGATGAAAGTATCAGGAACTCGACTTCGAGTAAGAAGATCCAGCGCGTCCAATTTGGCACGCAGGGTTTCCTGAGTGCCTTGATAGGAAGGCAAGTTGATGATTAGCATATTACTCGTATCCAAAGCAACAATCAAAGAGCCATAAATATATTGTTCAGGTCGTGTAGGGTCTTTTTCAAATAGATACGTACGCTCGTTTTCCGTTACCACCACAGTATTCTCAGAGAGATATGGAGTTTGATCTGGTTGATCAGAATTTTCATGGTACGCAGCTACAGCACCAAAGGGAAGGTCAACAGGCAGGTCAAGGAAGAAATAAAGCAGGCAGGTCTCCCCAGTGGCATCTTTAAGGTACCCTGCTTCAATGTTTGAATAATCCTGAGAGGCAATCAGTTTAGCATCCACGGCTCCTTCGATTTCTTCTTGTGTTAAAAGGTTTTTGCACCATTCAGGGATTTCAGGCTGAATATAAGTTGGGCAATCCACAGGGCAATTATCCGTAGTCTCGCCTTCATCGCAAATCCAATCTCCACAAGAAGGCTCGATAACGGGTGTGCAATCTTCCGAACAGCTTTGGCTGTCCTCGTTTATCTCACAAATGCCGTCGCCGCAAAGTTCACTTCCTTTATTTTTTCCGATAAATCCGAATTCCAAAAGGGAGCCTTTTTCACTGGGGGGGCTGGAAAGGGTAAATAACTCACTTCCATCGAGAAGGGTATACATGTCACCGAGAGTGAGCTCAACCACCTCTCCATTGACATTCAGCTTGACTCGGGTAGGATCAGAATGAGAAATAATAATTGATTTCACGTTTATTTTATACTCCATTTCATCCATCGTAAAGGACCGGATGGTTCCTTGCAAAATCACTCCTTTTAGGTCAAAAAGTTCAGGGCCGCAGTCAGCTTCACAAAGTTCTCCGTGTTCACACTCAGCATTGCCGCAGGTAGTGCAGGGAAGAGAACAGCAACGGTGAGTATCCCAAGCAAAAAGAGGTTC
>CAYOJS010000005.1:0-13485 GCA_964404345.1 uncultured Methanosarcinales archaeon | reverse complement strand
AGCCGGGCATGCTTGGTTAGAAGAGCAGGCATGCCCTGATTGTTTAGCACAAAACCCTGTAGTCAAGCAGTCTTGCGGGCAGGTGCTTGAAGTACAAGCTACTTGACAGGAAGGCTCTCCTTCAGGGCAGGTAGAGCATCGCTCTTTTTCATCATCTTCACAGATCCCATCTCCACATAAGGATTTAATATTTTGACAAGTTCCTTTTTCACAAGAGTTGCTTGCACAATCTAAGTCTATTTTACAGGAATGTCCTGGTTTACAAGGCGAACAGATAGGCCCGCCGCAGTTCAAGTCGGTTTCGCCATGATTGATATTCCAATCTGTACAAGTAGGTAAAGGCATACAAGTTCCTTGATCGCAATTGTTTGTTGTGCAGTCTTTATTCACTTTACAACTATGGCCTCCAGGGCATTTAGCACAGCCAGAAGGAAGTCCTCCGCAGTTCAAGTCACTCTCGGCATTGTTCACATTCCAATCTATGCAATGACTGGGGCCTTTATTAGGAACACAAACCCCATTAATGCATGAATTACTTGCACAATCATCAGGTGTCTTGCAGGTTTTTTCATCTAAACAGGTGCTGCACGAAAGTCCACCACAGTCCACATCGGTTTCATCCTGATTTAAAAGGGTGTCTTCACAATTGGGCAAATGGCGAGAAGGGCAATCTAAAACACAATTTTGACTGTCTTCTCCCGAGTCACACCTTCCATTTCCACAACCAGTAACAACGCTACCTGAATGATCTTGTATAAACTCCCATAGCTTCTCAATCGGGTAAGGTCCTTCCCAGTTCTGTCCGAGCGGCTTGAACCATACTTCGTCTTTGTTCTGATCCGGATCGTATTGCGTGACAATAAGAGTGCCTTCAAAATTGGCAAAGCCATCGTAGTGAGTGGGTTTTTTCTTGAGATTAGCTAATTTCCATTCAGAAAGGTCATGAATGCGCTCAGGTCCGGATAATTTGTTGGCACCAACTTTCCAGATCTGGTCTTTTTCAGTGACCAAAAGAGTGTCGCCTATTTGAGCGGCAGAGTGGATCTGAATGGGCACGTTCTGAGTGTCAGGAAGTTTCTTTAAGTAGTCTGCAATCAATTGAGGAGGTTTCCATCTTCCATCTTCATAGGCCCATAAGTAGTTCCCCGCAGTAATGATGGCGTGTAAGGATCCTAAATTCAACAAGGCAAAGGTATCAAACGATCCGGGTTGAATGGGTTTTTCTCGGCAGACTCCTGCTTCGCAACCATTCGAACAAGGGACAGTTTGTTTCTGTTCTACATTTCCATCGCAATAATACTCGACAAGATTCGCATAGTCCAGGCAGTAGTCTCTTTCATAGCCCGTATCCAAAATAACCCCTCCAAGGGGGATGTCAAACTTAAGACCTTCTGCGTCTATCGTTTGAATAGTTTTTCCATCCTTCATAAGGGCGACATGAGAAACATAAAGGGGTTGGTCGTCCGTATATAAAAGGTGCATCGCCATCGTCCCTACGTCACCCGGTTCAACTTGTAAGGGAATTTTGTATTCATCGTAGGTTTTGCTGGTGATAGGAATGCTTCCTCCACTTTGGTCGCCGAGTTGAATCTGGATTTCGGGCGTCTTCTCACCTGTCTGCTCCGCCGCGGCAGTGATCGCAATGACATAGTTCCCCGTTTCAGAGAAGGTAAGATCACCCAGGACCGATCCAGGAATAAGGAGGGCAAGAACCTTTTTCCCAACCCCTTGACTGGTTAATCCGACTTGATTGAGGTTTTTTCCACCGTCTGTGTCCAAGCATTCTTGGCCGGCTTCAACCTTTTTCAAGTTGAACACGGCAGCATAGTTTTCCTGGTCATGGGCACAGACCACATAAAGATCACCCAATGCGGCAAAATCTTTCAAGGTATGGATCTGGGTCTGAGTCTTGATGCTTTCTCCGTCAAAGAAGGTTCCATCAATCACGAAGGGAATAGGTTTGTCTGAGTAAGCGCAGTGCGTAGGGACACGCGTTTGAACAACAACATCATAGGGGATTTTACTAGTTTGTCCATCAACCGGTTGCTGCAATGAAATGTCTAAAGTAGTACAATCTTCCGGGCAGCTTCCTTTCCGACCAGGAGGTCCTATACAACTCGGATCTGCTCCAGGTCCGCATCCGTCAGGATCGTCAGCTTCGCCTTCTTCGCAGGCTCCATTTCCACATTCAGAAAGAGATGGGATTTCAGGGCAATCTTGGAGGCATTCAGTAGTAGTTTCATCCTGTTCGCAAACGTCGTTTCCGCACACGCTCGAAGGCGACTCAATGCAATCTTGGGGGCAATTTTCTGTGGTTTCAGTCTCTTCACAAACTCCATTGGGACATTCAGAGAAACCTTGAGGAGCGCAATCTTGCGGGCAATTGCCTGGATTTTCAAGGGTTTCATCACACTGTTGATCTCCACAGCACGTCGGAGGTAAGGGGCAATCTTGTTCATCCACATCGAAATTAGGAATGAAAAAGCCAGGTTCTTCGCAGGCAATAGAAGGGGAAGGACAGGCCGTATCAACTAAGCCGATGTCAGTAAAGTGGGGGACTTCAAATACAGCTTGACCTGGACTGGAACATGTCGGAGGGGTTAATTTTTGTCCTTCTAAGTCTAGAGCAAGGGTGAGCTTGCATTCTTTGACTTGAATGGCCAAGGGGATTTTAGGGGTGAAATCATCATGTAATTCATTGCCTGTTTCGTCCTTGGCTAAGAACTTGTAGGTCTCGCTTTGGAAGGGGTTGTTCGGGTTGGGGATGAGTCGAATGCTCAGTTCTTTCACAGGTATAGAACCTGATAGAAGAGCGGGAGGAATAGTAAGGGTAATGCGTTCATCCGGGCTCTTGAGCGAGGTTTCCTTAATAGGATCCACTTGTGCTTTAGTGATAAAGTCGGTGTAAATGCCTGTCTTTTTTCCCAACCCTTTCAAGGCAAGTTTTACATTCCCATTGTTGTTTTGAAAGCACTTGTAGTAAGGATAAGCATCCAATTGAAGGGGTCCCAGGTTGTAGGTTCTTAAGTCAAAGCCGATGAGAAAAGCATTGTTCGGATTTTTGCTCACGACGCTGTCGTAAATAGGGAGGTACTTATGTTGCAGGTTATAGCTTTGTTTCAATTGAGTTCTTTTGCTGATATCTACAAAGCAGAGTTCACGATAAGAAGCTGGAAGAGGATAGCTATTCTCCTTAAAGGCACCATATCGGGTGCGAATGGTTTCTACATCTGTTTTGAGCTGAGTTTCGAACTGAAGAAGGCCTGCTTCATTCCCACGAACCTGTACTTGAGTGACGCTTGTATAGCCGATAAGGATTAAAACGCCAATAATAACCAAGGCAAAAACATAGTATAGTGCGTGTTGTGCTTGTGCTTTTCGCATTCCTCTCCCCTTTAAGCTTATTTTCGCCTATTCCCCTATAAAAAGCTTTTGTTGTTTAAGGTTGAAGGGGTTTTAGGGGTGGTGGAAATTGAGAAGGAGGCTGAGAGGGCAATGGGATAGCATTCAGTGTCAATCCCTCGTGTTTGGCTTTTATTTTCTTGTATTCTACATAACCAAAGAAAACGATAAGAATGGCCAGTACCGCTATAAGGATATACATCCACGAAAAATGGCTTTCCGGCTCTTCTTCTAATACATTAAGAGAAGTATTTGGTAGCTGTTGAACTTCTCCCGCACAGTCTTCCGGACAGGAGTAGGGGCTTTCGTAAGAGCCACAAACCCCGTTCGCATCACAAATCACTTGAGGAAGAGAAATAGTAAAGTAAGTGACTCCGTCTTTTTTTAATGAAAGAGCCTCATATTCAGCATCATAAGGAATGGTGAGTTGGAGAGGAACTTGTGTAAGGGATATCGGTTGAGTCAACGTATGACTTGGAGAAACATGGCGTAGTTCTAAAAGATAAGGCGCATTCTCAAATATAGGAACAGGAAGAGGTTCTCTGAGTGTTACTTGGAGGTGTTCTAATTTAGGTTGGTGGTTAGAGTCTAAGGTCAAAGTTACTTCGTAAGTCATTTGTAGTTCAGCAGTCACTGAACTAAGAGTAATGAGCAACAAAATGAGTAAAGAGAGTTTTATCATGGTGTATAATACTTATAGTTTACTGTAAGGGTCGGTCGATCATCATCTGCATCGCAGGCAGAACTTCCCCAGCCAGGGGGTACGGAGCAAATGCGGGCCATAGGAGCCACAAACCATGGAGGTTCATTGGCTGAATTGCAGGGGCAATCGGTGCAGGCACAATCTTCTTTTTCCGAGATAAGTTTAAATTGTGTTGCTTCCGTGATCCCGATATATTGTCTAGGAATGTTTACAGTGTGAACAGTCCCTGTACCACACTTTCCATTGTCTGATATTTGCAGTCTAGCTCCAGTGTCCACAGGTCCGGGTCCTGGAATACAGCTATTGTAATCCGTTGCACCCAATGGGTAGAAGTTGCATTTGTGCACATCAATAGTTCCAGCATTGTTGCATTTGCAGCGAGCAAAATTAAACCCGTTCACCGTTAGTTGGGCACTGGTAATAACGGCATTGTCTGGGATACTGGAAGTATCAAAGTACAAAAAGCCTCTGAATTTCCTTATAGAACAACCGCTAGGCGGCTCATTCCCTAAACTAATATATTGTTCGTTCGTGTTCACAGCACCAAGGTGAGTAACAGTACCATCTTTACTTGAATCAGATTGCACAGTTAAAGCTCCCGTTTGTTCTTGTCTGCACAGTTTGGGTGTACCTACGCATTTAAGACTTGTCTGACAATCATTGTTCACATTGCAAGTTTTAGCGATAGCGCATCTTCCTATGCATATCGCTCCGCCGCAGTCCACATCCGTCTCATCTTGGTTCTTAATGCCATCGAAACAAGTGGGTTGGGGGGGGCATACACCTGGGCTGGGATCCCACCCATCTACAATCCGTCCTTCTTCTACCCAATCTGCAATGGTAATTAGGCCATTGGGCGCAAGGTAAGGAGCCACATCTACACAGCAAAGATTGGCTGGAAGAGGTATGATTGCAGCGGCAAGCATTCCTTCCAATTCCCAATCTTTTCGATTCAGAATCCCATTTCCATCCACATCTCCAATAATCTGCCCAGGTTTACACTCAATGGCACAAACTTTATTGGCACAGTTACCATTCAAGCAATCCGTGCTGGTCGTGCAATTCATTCCACTGCCACATTTCCCACATTTTGTTCCAACACAATCGATGTCTGTCTCACCTTGATTCTTGATGCCATCAGAACAGCTACCGCCGCAATTGATCATCTTCGGTGTGTTGGTAAGGGCAGGATTCGTATCGGGAGGCCCGATATTAATGGCATAAGCATTAATGGTATGAGGCAGGCCATCTTTCAGGGATTGAGGAGTCGCATAGACAAATCCATGATTCGCATTTCCGCCGCATTGCGCGGCAACACCTGGTTCTCGAGGTTGGTCAGCAGTAATTTCCACCAGGAAAGTACCCACACCCGGACCGCCATCTTTATAGAGATGAACTTTCAAAGGTTGCGTGTAATCATTCTGATCGCAAGTCCACCCAGTAGTCTGAATGCAATCACTGCCATCATGGTAGCCTTTGGGAAGATAGCTAACCGGCGTTCCAACAGTAATGGCAAGGTTGGGTGTCAAATCGCCAAACCATCCAACATACTCTCGCACCATACGCCATTGGAAGTTGTAGATGCCTGGAGTAATGGGAGCGGTAATGGTGAATGTGAAAGCAGTCGTTCCTCCGGGAGATACAGGAACGCTTAATCCGGCGCGCGCGGTAGATACAAAAATCTTATTGTCTTGCGGATTTTGAGATCCTAATTTGTATTCAGTGGCATATCTTCCAATATCATCCCAAGTCGTGGTTCCTGTATTTTTCATAGTAATCGTAACGCTCTTAGTTTCTCCAGGGTTCATTTGAGTGGGCACGTTTTGGCTGACAAATTGGGAGTTGTCAACGCAGTCGCTCTCACAGGTTCCGGAAGTGCAGGGACCCATACAGGGGGGGTTATCAAAGTGACATACAGAACACACATCTTCACCGGTTTCGCAGATGTTGTTACCACAAACGGAAAGAGGTTGACAGGTTCCACTAGCACAATTAGTGCTCTGGCAATCGTTTCCAGAAGTGCAATGTTTGCTATTCATGCACTTAGAGCACTTACTTCCGCCGCAGTCCACATCGGTCTCATCTTGATTCTTAAGACCATCAACACAAGATATGCATCGTTTGGTAATAAGGTCGCAACTATTGCTCTGACAGTCCATATTTATACCGCAGGTCTTGCCATCAACACACTTGGTTGGGCAACTTCCACCACAATCAATATCGATTTCGTCGTAGTTCTTAAATCCGTCTGTGCAAGACACACATGTTTTAGTTGACGAATCACACCTACTACTCTGACAATCTGTGTTACCATTACAGGTTTTTCCATTAACACATTTTCCGCAAGTAGCCCCGCCACAATCCACATCACTCTCATCTTGGTTCTTAATAGTGTCTATACAGGTAGCCTTACAGATTTTCGTGATCGGATCGCAATAATTAGTCAAGCAATCCACATCGAAAACACATTTCTTTCCTTCAATGCATTTGTCGCACCTGGTTCCACCGCAGTCCACGTCGCTTTCATCGCCGTTTTGTTTTACATCACTGCAACTGGTGGGATCTTGACATAATCCCCTCAAACAGGCCTTCCCAACCGGACAAGACAGAGTCTGAGTAATGCATCGTTTATTGGCATCACATCCTGCTTCAATGATATGGGTAGCGTTAAAGCACCGATCTGTAACAGGGAAGGGTTGTGTATCCGTACAAGTTCCTTTCACAAGGGAATCAAACCCACCATCCGTATCTGAACACTGAATAGGTCCACCCGAACACAGTCCAGCAAAGAGATCATTAGGAGCCAAACTAAGCAAATTACAACCACTCGGGTTACCACACAACCGATACTGAGCACCCGTAGGAGTACAAACAGAGAAAGAAAAACAGCTTAAGTCACACAGAGTTTGATTGCCTGTACCATTACCTACGCCGCCGATGCTAAAATCAGAAATAGAAAACGTAGCAATCTTAGAAACACAATCAACCTTATCTGAATTATACTCACTCAGAAGGACACCCGCATCACTGTATCGATAATAAACAAGCTGAGCAGGGCATTCAACACCCAAAATAGCCGGGAAATAATGCATCCTTAACTGAATGGGTTGGTCAAAATGCGTACCCGGAGGCCCGAATTGGTACAGTTCGGATGTAATGGTTTGTCCACCATGAACCGAATCAGGCTTCACAATTTGGATATGAATACTCGTTACCGATTTGCCATCAGGTGTTCTCGCCGTAGTGCCCTCGGGCAAGATCAACTCCACCATCCCATCCGCAGAGAGCAACTGAATCTCCTTAAAAGAATCCAAAGAAACAGCAGTCGTTAAATTAGTAAGAAGCAGGGTTTTTCGACCAGCCCCCTCCATCGTCAACTCAAGAGACTTCTGCCCAACCTTATGACAAGCATGATAAGGATAACTCGGCAAGGTCAAGTTCGCAACCGCAAACGCTTTGAAATCCTTACCAATCAAGAACACATTATCCGTAGACCCCGACGTTTGAGCAGCATCATACAAAACAGCCCGATCTTTCAAAGAGGGGCTCTGCCGCAATTCAAGACGATGCGTCAGATCCAAAAAGCAAACCTCTGGATAGGTATCAGGAATGTTGTAGGTAAAGCTTTGTACATACCCATACTGCGTAGCCAACGTAGCCACATCACGAGGGAACTGCTGTTGAAATTGAAGTAAAAGGAATTGCCGGTGTTGTTCAGCCGTTTTAGAGAGATAATTCAATCCTGCCGTTAAGAGGATGCCTATCACAATGATGCCAAATATATAGAAGACTGTCTGGCTCACCTGGCTTTTTCTCATTCAATACACCCTACAAAGTAAAATCCAGGGTTACTAGTATAAAAAGTTTGCCTTGAAAAGGCAAACATCAAAGCGACAGCTTTGTAAGTTCATCTTGCAAAGATGAACTTCACCGCGAAGCTGTGTAAGTTTGCTTTCGACGAAAGGAGAAAGCAAACATCAGTACGCTAGTACTATATACTTTTTATAGTCCTAGATTTAAAGGGATTCAAGAAAGCTTTATATAGTGGGATTTCGCTGTTGAACGAAAGAGGGTGAGTATGAAAGGGTTAAGGCTTTTATGGGGGGTTCTATTGCTTCTTTCTGTAATTGGGTTAAGCTTAGCCACGCACTCTACTGACTTAGGTACCACCACCAATCATCGTCCTATTTTAGAGATTTATCTAAGAGATGCAGCTGCTTTAAATAAAACGGTGTCGCTCAGGGATTCCACAATAAGTGATTCTTCTCGACAAGCCTTTGCTCATTCAGCAGTGCAGAGCAATAAAAACCCATACATATTTCACTTTCAGCCAACAGCAGACCTACCCAATGGAGATTATACATTAGCTGCTTATTTCTTGATTGACGGCGTTGTAAACCCAGACCCGGAAGTATTGGTCTTTCGGGTGAACGACGGCGTAACGTGTGGAAACAATGCGTGCAATCCAGGTGAATCCTGTGAAACTTTAAGCGGAACACCTCGGCTTTGTAGCGAAGGGCCTATCCCGCCAGGGGGTTCATGCTCGAATTGTAACTACATTCCACCGGGGAATTGCGGAAACAGCATCTGCGATCCAGGAGAAAACAACCAAAACTGCGCACAAGACTGCCCTCCACCCATAACATGCCCGAATGGCAAATGCGACCCGGGAGAAAACAACCAAAACTGCGCACAAGACTGCCCTCCACCCATAACATGTCCAAATGGAAAGTGCGATCCAGGAGAAAACATCCAGAACTGTGTCCAAGACTGTAAGGCCAATGTGTGTGGAAACAACCGATGTGAAGCTGGAGAAAACAATGGGAATTGCCCAAATGACTGTCCTATAACCTGCCCGAATGGAAGGTGTGAACCAGGTCTTGGAGAAAGCACAATGACTTGTCCTCAAGACTGCCCTTGTCCTTCATCGACTAAATCCTGTACAGCCAACGCCACAAAGATAGATAACGCAAAGGGAGCGGATGGATGCCAACTGCCGAACACATGTTGCGGAGATGGAAAGTGTGAGGGTTTGGAAACCAATCAAAACTGTGCAAGCGATTGTAAGAAAACCTGCGCAGAATTAGGAGGAAACGCATGCACTTCAACCCAAGGGTGTTCTGGCAACTTGTTGGATGCGCAAGATACAGCTCATTGCTGCAATACAGCCTGCGTAGCAAAAACAGGAGATACCTGCTCAGACTGTGGAAAGGGTCTATTCAACGTATGTGATCGCATCGAGTGTTACAGCATATTGGAGACATGCTTATTTGCACAAGGAGTGTCAGGGAGCTGTTTGCCTTGCATCCGATTTAGCGGCTGTCTAGACTACAAAGATCAACAAACCTGCCTAGATAACCATTGCAACTTCCCTAATTGTGAATGGACAGGGGTTGCTTGTATACGATCCGGTTCTTGTTCAGATGGATTAAGGAATGGGCAAGAGTCCGACATCGATTGCGGCGGGGTCTGCCCAGTGAAATGCGGAAAGGATAAGCATTGCAATTCAGGTCCTGATTGCGCCTCGGGTTTGTGTGTGAACAACACGTGTAAAAATCCGACGTGCAACGCAAACGATGGCTGCATAGTGAATTGTCTTCCTCCAGACTCCGATTGCCCTCCAACTCCCAATTGCTTAGAAGATGGAAACTGTGTATTGGGTTGCCCTTCGAAAGATCCGGATTGCCCGGTTCAAACTTGCTCAAACCGCATCAAAGATGGACAAGAGAGCGATGTGGATTGCGGGGGCAACTGTGCCAAATGCGATCTGGGTAAAAAGTGCCTGAAAAACAGCGACTGCACATCCGATGTATGCGAAAATGGGGTTTGCAAAGATAATACGGCTCTCTCTTGTAATGATAATGCCAAGAATGGGGACGAAACCGATGTGGACTGCGGCGGGGTGTTGTGTGACAAATGTGTTATACAAAAGAACTGCCGGGTGGATAACGATTGCATAACAAATCTTTGCTTTAATGGAAAGTGCTCTCCGATCCCTACCTGTACAGGAGGGGATGCTTGCGTAGTGAATTGCCTCCCGCCAGACCCTGATTGTCCGCCAAAACCCAGTTGTTTGAACGATGACATGTGTGTGCTCGCATGTCCTTCGTTGGATCCAGATTGTCCAAAGACCAGCTGTACCAATGGGTTTAAGGATGGGACTGAGACAGGCGTGGATTGCGGCGGTAGTTGTTCTCCCTGTCAGACCCCTGTGCTCACATTAAGCGGGGTAGATAAAAAGCATGACTTTTCGCAACTACAACGGTTAAGCGCTGGTTTCCTTCCCATCATTGTGCAAGCAGAGACAAACAACGTCGCGTTCTGCAGTTTATCCGATCAACAAAGCAACGATGTAGACGAAACGCATCTGTTCAACGGAGAATCTTCCACCGTATTAAGAACCTTCCATGAGGGTTCGGCAGAAGTTAAAATAGGAGACTTATTCGACTTATTCCCAGAACAAGTGGATGGGAAGAACATATACAGAAAGACATTCTTTGTCACTTGCAAGGATGATTTCGGGCAGACAAAGCAAGCGACGATAGATGTATTGATTCCAGAGTTTGAGAGTTTCTTGCGAGTCCCTACATTAGGGGTGGCAGGAAGCGTGCCGTTTAAAGTGGTAGTTGAAACCGCTTGGCCCATGTTCTGCACATATGCGCAAATTCCTTTAGGCAGTGTTTCAGCAGGGGCTTTGTTCAACGATGGGCCTGTGGGGTCTTTGAAGTTCAACCATACATTGGACAACCGCTCTGTCACAGGCGATTTATTCACCGCGTGTAAGACATCAGGCAATAGTGAAGGGGAGTTGTTCAATCGGTTCGGCATAAGCGTAGATTCCACTCCTCCTGTGGTTCAAGCAGTTTTCAATCCTGTAAAAGTGTCGGATCGGGCTTCAAAGTTCTCGACTTTGCGCATTCAAACCGATGATCCCACTGTCTGTACATTAGATAATGGCACCCTAACAAAGGTTCTTCCATTTGACGAAAACGATCCTTTTACATATGCATCTACCCATACGGTTCAGTTTGATTTCCGATCGGTTTTTGACAGCGATGTCCGTAATGTATCTGTTAATACAACGTGTAAAAACTTAGCAGGCTTAAGTAGTTCAAGCCTGGCTCGTATGACAGTAGAGCTAGACGATTCATTGGACATCATCCCCCTAAGTCCTCCGAGCATTACCAATGCAGACCCTGTGGAATTACGAGTAGAAACCACAAAACTCGCCGCGTGTTCATTCGAAGGAGCGGGAAGATCCGGCAGTATGACGACATTCGACCAAAAACGGCACTTCGTAACCTTCAGCGGGTTAAAGGAAGGGTCTTATTCGTTTAAAGTTACGTGTAGGGCTACAGCTTCTCCAGATCGAATCGCCACCATCCCAACAGTAGTAGATCGCACAGCCCCTAAATTAGATGATGTAGTGGTTCAAAGTCCATCTTGTAATGTAGATAAAATAGAATTTGAGATTCAAACGGCTGATTCCGATGCCACTTCATTCCAGATTAAAATCTTAGATCAAGATAAAACGGTTATGAACGGAACACGCCCGGATAAACGAGTCACCATAAAGGCCAAATTGGAGGCCAATAAGAGATATACGATCCAAGTCACTCCTGTAGATAAAACGGGGAATGCCGGCAGCAAGATTGATCGGGATGTAGACCTATTAAGCCCAACAGATGCCGCGTGCGACAAGGTCAAGCCGAGAGGATCATTAAGTGTTGAGGGTTTACCCGAACGAGCAGCGAAAAAAGCATTGGTCGGTTGTGATGACAAGGAAAGCGGATGTACCTTGGACTTCTTACGAGGCCAGATAGAGCCTGACGGAAATTGCGTACCCGATCAAATCGAATTTTATGGGATGGATATAGAAGTAAGCCAAACAGAGAAGTTCTGTTACACCGTATTTGATAACAACAATAATTCGTTCACAGAAGCTCGAGTGATTGATGTACCCATCCCTGAATCTTGCTTAAACGGAATTCAAGACATAAATGAGTTGGGGGTGGATTGTGGCCTGAATTGCCCACAAGGTTGCCCAGAGGGCTCGCACTGCACACTTAACAGCGATTGCTTGGGTCATTATTGCGAAGCAGGCATCTGCAAAGCTCCCTCTTGCATCGATGAGATAAAGAACGGAAATGAAGTCGATGTGGACTGTGGGGGGGACTGTCCAAAATGCGAGGAAGGAAAGAAATGCGTTCAAGGCTCTGATTGTGCAAGCGGTTACTGTGCACCGAATCGGTTCTGTAAAACTCCTTCGTGTTCCGATGGTTTCCAAAATGGGTTGGAAACAGATAAGGATTGTGGCGGAAATTGCCCTCCCTGTACGGCCGGCAAGTCTTGTGCAAGTAACAATGATTGCCAGGGTAAGTTCTGCGAAAGTGGGATTTGTGTGCAGGATAAGAATAAAGATACAGATAAAGATGGTATGCCTGATTGGTGGGAGACCAAATATACTTTCGATATAAATAACCCTGTTGACGCAAATGAAGATACAGATGGGGATGGATTTACAAACTTGGAAGAATACCGTGCAGGTACAAATCCACGGGATCCAAAGAACCACCCTCCAAGCCATGTTCCTGCAGGACCTCTGGTCTTATTGCTCGCAGGCCTCTTGCTAGTGGTGGGGAGCGCGGGTTACTTGATTTACAAGATGAGCTTGCCCTCTCCCAAGACACTGCCCAAACCGACGATAAAATCCTCAGGCAAAGCAGCTCCGCGACCTCCTCCAAAATCCGTAAACCTATCTCAAATCCAAAGGAATTTAGGAAAGCGCTTGGAACGCAGTAGAGTGTTTAGTGCTTTCGGAGGCCCTTCACCTGTAAGGCCCATTTCTAAGGCCACTCCTAAGTCCATTGCAAAGCCTTCGGCGCCTGTAAAGCCCAGTCCGAAAGCACCTGAAAAAGCAGTTCCAAAGCCAACCTCTCCAGCGCAAAAGCCTGCTCAAGCAGCCAAACCTTCGCCCAAAACAGCTGAAAAACCTGCTCCAAAGAAGAAAAAAGACACCGGTTTAGATAAGGATTTTGATGAATTAGAGAAGCTTTCTAAATTTTAATATGCTTTCGAAAATGCACAACTTCATTTTCATCAATCTCCGGAAATGTAAAGCTAACGAAACCGCAAGACTTACATTCGAGCTGGGGTTGAGCACCGCCCCCTAATAAACCTCCTTGGGAAGAAAAAGTCGTAATCTTCGTATCACCGCATTTCGGGCAGATAAGAGTTTGCATAGAGGCGATAGCCAAAACCCTTTTATATGGGTTTCGGGTTCGACAGTCCAACGCGGGCGTGTCGGAGCGGTCAAACCAAATGGGACCAAACGAGCACGGTTCAGGGCCGTGTAGCTTAGTGCTTACGCAGGTTCGAAT
>CAYOJS010000004.1:9241-24386 GCA_964404345.1 uncultured Methanosarcinales archaeon | reverse complement strand
AGCGATCACGGAAGTCAATACACCACGAACAACGACGGCAAAAGCCATTTCAAAGAATGGCTTGATGCCCAATGCATCAAGCAAATCTTAGGTCGCATCAAACACCCCCAAACCAACGGCAAAGTCGAAAAACTATTCGACACCTACGAAAAACACAGAAACCATTTCCCAAGCAAAGAAGCTTTCAAGCAATGGTACAACGACGTAAGATCTCACACCAGCTTCGACTTCGCGAGGCTGGAAACGCCTGGACAAGCCTTTTTACGAAAAAAAAGGAAAAAATGAAAAAACCATTTAAACCATCGAAAGGAAATAATTATGGGATAGTACAGTTCCCTTTACCAATATATCCTTATATTAATTATAGTCACTCTATAGTGGTTAATAATAGAAAGATTTATAAAGGGCAACGTCTGATTTTATAGGATGGTTAACCGAGAAAGTCCTCTGGAAAGTCTGGTAACGCATGCAACAGTGAGGGTCGTTCAAAAGCCCCTAAGAGATTATGCGGCCCAAATATTTCAAGGGGTTCATACACAGTTTCCTGGAAGAAGGATAGATCGAGAAGATCTTAGGTACGCTTTAGTGCTTGTGGATCATCCGAATCTTACGAATCTGTATGTTGCAGAAGCCGCTGGATTTAAAGACCGTCATTATGATACTCCTCTAACGTTGGTAGATACGCTAGCTGGGCGGGCTATTTTAACGAATCGTCCAGAGCCAATGGAAAAAATTGAAGATGGGGCTCCATTCTATCATTTAAAAGGAGAGACACGCGCAAAAAGTGGCTTGGCTATCCCGTTGGAAAATCTAAATAAAAAAGTAATCGGTGCCTTAGTCATTGAAGAAGTAGAGTCTGAATTCGGTACAGAAAGAAAATTTCCATTCACTCCACAGGCTATAGCAAATATAATGCAAATCGTGCCTGGATATGCGAGTGGGTTGGATTATTTCACTCAAGCTACTATTGACACAGTTACGGGTGTTCTAACAAGAAGGCGTTTGAATGAAGTGATGAAACAAACATTGGAATCTGCTAGAAGAGATAGACGGCCGTATAGTATTATAATCTTTGACGTGGACAATTTCAAAAGCTACAATGATTCGCATGGCCATGATGAAGGAGATAAAGTGTTAAAATTCATCGGGGATGTTGCTAGAGAGCATTTCAGAGGAAAAGCCGTTCCGGGAAGATTTGGTGGAGAAGAATATGTTGTTGCAATGGATTCGTCTTTAAGAGATACTTTGATGGAGGCAGAGGCCTTGCGAAAGAAGATTGAATTAGAAAGTAAAAGTGCAAAGCTAAATGGAGGAATCACAGCAAGTTTTGGTGTAGCTTGCGATCCAACAGCTGAAGGAGCCGATGTGTTTGGGCGCGCCGACAAAGCAATGTATGTGGCTAAAGGAAAGTGGACTTGGGTGAGGAATCCAGATGGGTTATGGGTTCAGGAGTATGATTCCACTCAGAGAACTCCTACTGCAAAAAACAGGGTAGTTTCAATTCCGATTCCTGGAGAAAGAGTTCCTCCATCCAGGCAGAGATTTTATTTGAAAGATCCATCTAGTAAGTCGTTTAGAGAAATTCCAAAGGGTGCTGAGTTGTATGCAGTCTTTAAGTTATGATTAGTTTCTTAGTCCAGTGTAATCTTTTTTTATGTTTGTCAGGTTCAATGATTTCGCAAACTCCTCAAACAACGGTATCTTAATGGGTGTCGCAAACCGTGCAAAATTACTGGTAATGATCGCTTCTCCTTTATCCAGTGCTGCAATACTTCGGCTATCCGTGCTCAGGTCCTGGCTTGCACTATCAATCACGGCCTGACGTTCAGGTGCCATCTCAATCCCTAGAATGATTTTCGTGTTTATATTGGCCAGTACTTCGCGAGGGATCAACGAAGGCAGTTGTGTAATGGCGGTCAAGCCAACTTGAAACTTTCTTCCTTCGCGCGCAATGGTCCCGAATATATTTGGGCCTTTCTCTAACACTTCCTTTCCAAGAACCCGAGGAGCTTCCTCCAATACAATGGAAACAACCGGTTTTTCGCGTAAAGTGCCTTGATTCTTGTAGTATTTGTACTTCTGCAATACTTCATTCGCTAGGATGCTTCCAATCAGGATCTCCGTGCTGCTGCTCAATCCACTCGTATCAATAACAACCGTCTTGCTCTGCTCCAATTCCCGCAATACATCTGCCACGGTCGTATCGCCGCCTTGCAGCTGAAAGGCTCCAGTGCAGAACAATTGATTGTTCGTAAATTCTAAGTCTAGGATTTGGGAGAGTCTTCTTCGTACAACCGCAATGCTTCCTTCATTGAAGGGGTTTCTGCCGTTGGCGTCAGAAAGGGGTTTTCCGATCATGGCAGCTTCCACCCACCCTTCGCCATAGAGTCGGTAATAAGCAGTAAGGGCTTCTTTTTGAGGGCCGCTCCAATCGGCAGATCCGTCGAAATGGTGGGGCTTTAAAGTCTTAAGATTGAATCTCAACGTTCGCCCGCCTGCAGGAGGGTTCCGGCTGTAGTACGCCAGTTTGTCTTTTTTTGGGTGATGCTGAAGTCGTTCATAGTATTCATCGTGAGGGTCCAACACGAGCAAGGCGCAGTAATCCTTGTCCAGCGTATCCCACAAAACAACACTCATCAAGTTGCTCTTGCCCTTTCCTGTCGTGGCAGGAATTAAGATATGGTGACTGAAAACCTCTTGTCCGTCTAAATAAATAGGCACTTCTAGAGTTTTAGAGCCACTGCGTAGTTTGCCCAGAAACAAAGGGTTTTTGGGTTGAGTTAAGAAAGATAAGTCTTGGGCCGTAACGTCGTTTACCATGCCAAAGAAGGTAGGCAGTACTTTACAACTCCTGGCTTGGTTGCCTGTAATAAAGACCAAGGGCTTCAGCAAGGCTAAGGAATAATTCCGAAGCTCCGGTTCCATGAAGTCCAGCGTGCCATCTTGTTCAAGCATCATTCCGGAGACCATTTCCAGGTTTTCCTTGGAAATCTGGCTGCCATACTGAAGGTCAAAGGATTGCAGTAACACCTTTCCAGAGTTGTTTTCGGCAATGAACAATTCGCCCAATTCAGCTTCCTCTCCTTGCTTCACGCGCATCAAGATCTCGCCGAATTTCCCCGTGACGACTTGCCCCCGTACCATGCAGTTCGAGAACCGTTCATCCTATATAAAAATGACGTTTAGGAATGAGCTGTTAAGTCTTTTGGATATGGTCTTTAGAAAGCTTATTTTATCCTTTTTTTAACCTTTTAGAATGTGGTTTAAGAGATTATGGTTATTTCTTCGTATAGTTCTGGTAGTTTGTCTTGTCGGAGTCTGAATTTTGTGCCGTGGTTGTGGCCGGTTCTTGCGTCGAAGTCTACTAGGATTGCTCCTTTTTCTATGGCTTCTACAAATTTGGGTAGGCTTAGTTTTCTGAGCATCATTATTTTTTCGTAGAGGAAGTATTCTGTTTTTCTTTCTTTTTTCATTTGTGCTTGTATGAAGAAGCAGTTTAAAAGTTTTGTTCCGGCTTTATGGAATAAGTCGTCGAATCCCCAATAGGGTTGTGGATTTAGTTCTCCTAATCCTGCTTTTTTCTTTACTTGTTCTAGCCATTTTTTGTGTCTTTTGTCTACTGTTTGACTGTCGAAGGAGATTAAAACTTTTCTTTGGTCTTTGTCGAGGACGACTTTGAATCCTCTATCGCTTCGTGAGAGGCAGTTTATGGTTTGTCGGAAGCTCATTTCTTTTTTTGAGTATTTTTTTCCTGCCTCTTGGTGTGACCATCCATATTTAGGTAATAATATGCTTGGGACAAATTTTAATGCAGTAGATGATGGTTCTGTATGAAATAGAGTAGTGAGTGAACTTGTGTCTATACGTTGTGTTTTTAATTCCCATTCGGAAGCATTTGGGATAGGTAAATTGTTTTCTTTGATTCCTAGGAGGTCTTCTAGGATGTTTCCGACTGATCCAGCGTTTCCTTTTCGATTGTTTTTAATCCACCCTTTAGCTTTTATTTCTTTGAGCTTGCCGATTAGCTCTTTTTTTGTGTATGTTTTCATTCTTTCCCGCCGTTTTGTGGTGGTTTCCAGAAGTCTAGGAGGTATTCATAGGTTACGCCCATAGTGATATAGTTGCTTGGCCATCCGAATATACCTATTCTATTGACGATGTTTGTTCTGTCCCAGATGATAATGTTTCTTAGTTCATAGCCTCGTTTTCTCATTTCTTGTATTAATGAGACGTGGAGGGTTATTCTTTTGTTTTCCCACCACATATCTGGGACGTTAATGACACAGTGGGCTTTTGGTTTCAATAATGGGAGGATTCCTTGAAATATGTCTCCTATGGTTTTAGTATATTCTTCATCGGATAATATGCCTAGGTCTCTTTCGTCTTGGGAGTATTGTTCGATTTTTCCTAGTTGTTCATTGTCTCTGTCTCGCCTAGATTTATTCTTTCTTTGTCTATTGAGGAGATTTGCATAGGGTGGGGATGTCCATATTAAGCTTATTGTCTCTTTTTTTAGGTATTGAGAAATGTTGTGGGCATCATCTTGGATGGCTAATTGTTTTGTGGTTTCTATTAGTTTTTGGTTGGGAAGTCTCTCTTTGCATAATTCAACGTACTTTTTTTGTAGGTCAAATCCTACTGCGTTTCTATCTAGGTCTTGGGATGCAACTAGAGTAGTTCCGCTTCCAACGAATGGGTCTAGGACGAGTTCTCCTTTGTGGGTGAATAGTTCGATTATTTTTTTTGAGAGGGAGATCGGAAAGGTTGCCGGATGTAAAGTTTTGTCTCGGATGTCTCTTTTTTCGTATGCGAACTGCCATACGCCTAGCTGAGATTTTAGCCATTCTTTTGCGGTTAGGCAATTGAGATGGTTAGGTTTGCATTCGCAAATTTTTTGATAGCCTATTTCTAAGGGTTTTATCGTTTTTTTTATGATTTTTAGAGATTGCATTTTGTTTCAGTCCTTTTCTATGACGAGTTTTTCTCCTTTGATTTCGGCTTCTAGATCTTCGCCACCTTTCCAGCCTAAAGCTTGGATTATTTTGTTTGGAACTACGAGGATGTATTTGAAGTATTCTTTTTCTCCGTAGTCTCGGCCTTTTTGCTTTATAAGCCTCATTAGATTGGTTTAGGTTCCTACAATTTATAAGCTTTTCGGTTCCTAAAAATATAGGTTGTAAAACAGTATAATTAGGAACCTAAATATTTATATACTTAATTAGGTTCCTAAAAGGTATGGAAGTCAAAGTTAAGTGTCCAAGATGCAAGTCAGAAGATTGCGTTAAGAGAGGTTTCAGCCCAACGCAGAAGAGAGGTAAACAACAGAGATACCTCTGCAACGCTTGTGATAAGACCTTTATTCCTGATAGGGGTTTTTGGAAGATGAAAAACCATGAAAGAAAGGTCACTAAGGCCATCGACCTTTACTTTGCCAATTTGTCGAGTAGGAAGGTTAGGAACACTTTTAAGAGGCATGAGGACGTTAAAGTAAGCCATGTTAGCGTCTTGGATTGGTGCAGGAAATACGTCCTAAAGGTACAGAGATTTGTGGATAAACTCAATCCAACGCTTAGTGGCCTTTGCTATGCGGACGACACCGAAATCGACCGCAAAGGCTGTAAGGATCATTTCTGGGCGTGTGTAGACTGGGGAACCAGGTACATCAACGCAATCCACTACAGCGTCATTTCAGGCTACAAAGAAGCCTCTATCTTCCTCAGTAAGACTAAAAAGCAATTACCGAAATATATCACGACGGACGCTGCCAAATTCTATCCTAAGGCTTTTCGTAAATCCTTCTATGACAACAAGCTCCACGGCTTAAAAGTAGAGCATAAGACGATAAACTTCTACAAGGACAAGAAACACAACGTCAGAATCGAAACCGTGTTTATGAAGATAAAAGACAGAGTAGACGACTTTAGGGGCTTAAAAGCACTCTGGAGCGCACCCATACTCCTAGCCGGAATCGTACTCCAACACAACTATATAGAAGAACACACCACGACGAGAAAACTACCAAGCGAACTCGCACAACTGAATTTATCGACGGGAACTAATAGATGGCTAGGACTCATTAGGCTTAGTATGATGTAACTTATTTTTTACGATCTGTTATAATTGCATCATACGTGAACTCTTTTTTATGTGTAACTTTGACTTTTTCTAATTCTTTCGAGGTCGCTTTTCTAGCAGCTGCCATTTTTTCATCAAAATCTGATCTTATAAAAGAATTTAATCTAAAAAATATAAGAACGAAAAGAAGAATGAATAGCAATATTCCTACGAAATAGAAATGCAGAACATACGGTAAAATATTTGAAATAAATTGAACACCAAAAAAAGATAAAATATAGATAATTAATGGTATAGAAAAAAGACCTAATGTAAGTATAAAGCCCCCGTACAATTCAAAGGGCATTGCTTCATATTCTATTCCAAATTCATCATCTAGTTTCTTGAGTTTATTTATGCTCTCTGTTCTAGATTTTTTATCACTTCCAATTTCTGATAGCCGTTTAGTCTCTGTTTGAATATTTGTCTCCATACCTAAAACAGTCTTAAGTTTATCGTCGAGAACTCTCCTTATGCTAGGATAAACTAATGTGTAAATAGCAATTAACAATCCTAAACCAACTAAACAACCTTGTATCACAGAATTTTCATCTATCGGGGAAATAGAAGGAACTACCATCTGAAACCCACCACCCTCCGTAACCATCTAGGAAATATAAATGACAGCCCTGTAATGAGGAAGACTAACAAACTGACCCAAAAATATAAATCGTAATGTTTGCCTAAAATACTCAATATCAAAACAGCCGCAGATAAAATGAAGAAAAACACCATAATAAACTGTAATGCTGTAAGCAAATATCTACGCATAAACAAGGATAGACATTGACTTTTATTTAAATTTTCTCGATTTTTCAACCTAAAAAGCACCCCCTCTGTCGTCCAACTTCAGAAAGGGCTTTAATAGACTCTATAACCTTCAAATCCTCTACTTCCAGACTTCGCTTTTTCATTTTCATATCCAGCAGACCTAACAGCTCATTTAGGAAAAGCTTTTAAAAGCCAGTAGCTTCCTAACATCATGCAAACCATAACCCTTCCAAAGGTCAAGTTTGAGTGTATGCAGCAGGAACTAAGAACATTGAGAGAGACTTGCTTATATAAGCGCTTGTTGGAGTTTAACCGGAACGTCTTAAAAAGAGAAGTATGCACAAGGAAAGGCTTAGGTTTCTGAAGCTATTAAATAGCAGGTATTTCTATCTCAAAATCTTTATATTGTTTTTCCGGTTTTTTCTTGAAGTTCCAGAAGGCGACTCCCATAACTTTGTTGGTTTTTTCGTCTTTTCGTAGGAAGGTGTCATTTCCAAGGTCTTCGTAGTAGGAGGGTCTTGGCTCTCCGATTCGTATTTCTAAGTAGTCTCCTTTTTCATCGTAGTGGACGTGTAGTTTATTTTTCATCGGATGGTTCTCCTATTAGTGGGCAGTAATAACAAAGCCTTCCCCATTTAAATAGTTGACGGCGATGAATAGGTACATTTTCTTTTGTTTGTTGTAGCGATAAAATCCTTTGGCGGTTTCTGGATTTTTGACGCTCGATTTAATCAGAGTTGGGTTGAGGAGGGTTTCTCTAACTTCTTCAGGGTTGCTCACATCAGGGTGTTCAGTAGTAATATGCGCCCACTGCTCGGTCGTAAGGCGTATAATTTTACCATTTCAGTCTTCAATTTCAAACAACAGAGCCATTCAAGTAAGAAACCAATCGCTCATTTATTAAATCCTCAGTAAGGATTTCCGTGTTTTTCGGAAGATTTTCGAAAGGTTAATTCAGAAGAACGCCCTATAAAGGTTCAAATACACACTGAATCCATCAAAACCTGGGATCGGCAGCAAATTAAAAATGAGCAGGAACTTATTAATGTGCCCAAGTAATAGGAGGAAAAATCGTGTATTATGGGGTATCTTCTTGTCGCTGTCCAATGCAATTTTGGATCCGCCCCAAAGCAGTAAGTGCCAGATCGGTCCTGCAAGTGCAACAAAGGCCATTTGCAATGCACCGCCTCCGGGGCCAATCGAAACATAGCCGGGTATAAAGAAGATCAAGCCTGTATTCAATAATTTCAATCCAATGCCGAGAAACAGCCAGGTATAGGCAGCATGAAACGTAGCACTAAGGCCATACGCCATCGCAACAAACTTGTGTCCCATCTCGTGTAATATAATCGAGGGCGCTGTCACAGCGCAGGCAAACCAGAAGTCGTGCCAGCGAAAGCCTTGGAATTGTTGAAAGTACGCTTCGGTAATGCGTCGGGGGTGCGCCGGGAAAGCATCCATGAAGATATAGCCCAGTGCAGCCGACATGATCGCGGCATCAATAAATTCTGAGAGGGAGAATAGCATAGTCACCGGATGTGAATAGGGTTTATATGCATTTTGTCGCTAGTGTGGATTTTTTCTACATCCAAACAATATCCACATTCCATGACAACAATCTTTATAAGTTCTGAATCGGAAAATAAAAATCGTCGTGAATCCTACCACAACCAAATTCATCGTCGTGTCGGGCGGCGTGCTATCGGGTTTAGGGAAGGGGATTACGACGGCGAGCATCGGAAACCTGTTCTCAAAATCCTACCGTGTCATCCCGGTAAAGTGTGAAGGCTACTTAAACGTGGATCCAGGTACGATGAATCCGATCGAGCATGGCGAAGTCTTCGTCTTGCACGACAAGGAAGAAGCAGACATGGATTTTGGCCATTATGAGCGTTTTCTGAACATCAATTGCAAGGCGCATTGGAACATCACCATGGGCAAAGTATACCAAGAGGTTCGTGAAAAGGAACGTCGAGGAGACTATCTTGGCAAGACTGTTCAAATGATTCCACACGTGACCGATGCGATTAAGAGCAAATGGTTTCAGATTGCCGAGGAGGAGAAAGCAGATATTATGATGATCGAGATTGGTGGTACAGTCGGTGATATCGAAACACTTATGCACTTGGAAGCCGCTCGTCAATTGAAGCGAGAGGTCGGCCGGGAAAACGTAGCCTATGTTCATCTGACATACGTACCAGTCCCTAAAAACGTGAACGAGCAAAAGTCAAAGCCGACGCAACAATCCGTAACGCTACTTCGTGAGCGGGGGATTCAGCCAGACTTGATTGTGACAAGGTGTGAGGAGCCTTTGGATGATAAGATTCGGGAAAAAATATCCACTTTTTGCGATGTACTGCCCGAAGCCGTGATCAGTGGCCAGGATGTGGAAGATCTATATGAAATTCCTTCCCTGTATAGAAAGCAGGGGGTATTGGATATCTTATGCAAACGTTTAGGCTTGCCAGTTCCAGAAGAAAATCAGCGTCATGGTGTCGCAAGAAGGGATAAAGAGATTACGATTGGTATTTGTGGGAAGTATACAAAACTGCACGATTCATACGTGAGTATTTCACATGCCTTGCAGCACGGGGGTCGCGTGGAAGGGGTAAAAGTGAAAATGAAGTGGTTGGAGACAAGCAAGGAAGAAAACATGGAGGAGTTTATGCAGGGGGTTGACGGGGTCATTGTACCGGGGGGATTTGGCAGCCGAGGTGTAGAAGGCAAGATCAAGGTCATTCAGTATTGCCGAGAGAATAAAATTCCATTTTTAGGGATTTGTTATGGGATGCAGCTCGCCGTAGTGGAATTTGCTCGGAACGTATGTGGAATGGAAAGTGCAAACTCGACAGAAGCAGATCCAGAAACAAAATATCCTATAGTCGACTTGTTGCCGGAGCAGTTGCATGTGCAGTATAAAGGAGCTTCCATGCGTCTGGGTGGTCACTCGGTGCACATAAAAGAAGGGAGTCTTGCTCATCAGTTATTAGGTGCTTCCGAAATCGTGCGTCGCTTCCGGCATCGGTACGAGGTGAATCCTCAATTCATTTCCGTTTTGGAAGAGAAGGGTCTTGTTTTTTCAGGATATACGCCAGATCATTCCATCATGCAGGTCATGGAGTTGCCAGGTCATCCATTCTTTATTGGCGGTCAGTTCCATCCAGAGCTTACCTCTCGCGTGGCCCACCCGGATGAGTTTTTCTTGGGTTTAGTTAAGGCGTGTATAAATCGTCCCGGGGCGTCCTTGGCGTTGAAAGTAGAAGGAAAGACCAAGAATACGCTCACCATCCCGGAATAGTCATAAATTTTTTTATAGCAGGGTCATGTTCTAATGCATATTCTCCGGGACAAAGAGGTGATCCCGATTTTTTATTTTTCTTTGTCTAAAGCCTTTCTCCAACTGGGAGGCACATTTTGTACTTGGATGAGTCCATTAAGGGGGTCATCCAGATCCCATAGCGTTTGCGTTGTGATGGCAATCAAGAAGCTGGTGCCGAAGATCAAGACAAATCCCAGTGCAAAATTAACGTAATAAAACAGATAAAAGGCAGTAATGGCCATAATGCCAGTAATGCCATGGGTAATCCGTACAGACAGCGCAACCATTTTTGGGGCTTCAATTTTAAACTTCTCAAAGTTCTTGCTGCGTACAGCACTGTCAGTTCTCTTCCATTCTTCATCAGCTCTCATTAAAAGAAAAGCACTGAAGAAAAGCCATCCCACAAACATGTTGAGGGCATAGGTATTGATCAGGCTTTCGTGGCTTTTGAATTCCATGGGAACATGGAGCCTTACTACAAACCAGAAGAACAGGAACGATAAAAGTCCAAAGAGGATGGGGTATAAGAAGAAGGTGAAGTAGTTGTTGGGGAGTTTCATAAAGAAACGAGATAATTTCAGGTTTAAATAGTCTTTCCTTCTCAAAAGGAGGCTTTCTCTATTTTTCAATGGTAATAAACGTTTTTAAAGCTAGAGTCAAAAAGAAGATCATGGTTCGGATCGCAATCAATGGCTTGGGCCGTATTGGTAGAATGGTTTACAGAGTCGCCTTAGCTCAAAACGCTCCCATCGAGCTCGTTGCCATCAATGACTTGACAGACACAAAGACCTTAGCGCACTTGTTCAAGTACGACTCCGTGCATGGAAAGTTAGAAGACCTAAAGGTTTCTTCAACTCCAGATAGTCTGATCATCGGGGGTAATTCTATAAAGATTTTCGCAGAAAAAGATCCTGAAAAACTGCCTTGGAAGGCCTTAGGGATTGATGTAGTTGTAGAATGTACAGGCCGTTTTACCGATCGTGATGGAGCCAGTAAGCACCTGAAAGCAGGAGCAAAGAAAGTACTCATCAGCGCCCCAGCCAAGAACCCGGATTTTGCCATTCTTAAAGGGGTGAACGAGCATCTTTACGACAAAACAAAGCATCACATCATCAGCAATGAGTCTTGTACAACCAATTGTTTTGCTCCGATTGTAAAAGTGATTCATGATAATTTCAAGGTGCGCCGGGGCTACATGGTAACGGCACACGCGTACACGGCCGATCAAGTCATTCATGATACCCCGCATAAGGATCTACGCAGAGCCCGTGCAGCCAATGTTTCGATTGTTCCAACAACCAGTGGCTCTGACGTCGCAACCGGCGAAGTCATTCCCGAGTTGCATGGTAAATTGCATACCATGGCGATGCGTGTCCCTGTAATCGATGGGAGCGTTGTTTATTTCATTGCTGAAGTCGAAAAGCAAACCAATCGGAATGAAGTCAACAACTTGTTCAAGAGCGTTTCAGAGTTTCATCTAAAAGGAATCATCCAGTATTGTGAAGATCCCATCGTAAGCGTGGACATCATCGGAAATCCACACTCATCTATCTTTGATTCTCTACTGACCGAAGTGGACGGAGACCTCGTCAAGATCGTGGCCTGGTACGACAACGAATGGGGTTATTCGTCTAGAATGGTCGATGTCTTGCAGTTGTTGGTATGATTTCCAATCCGTAAAAGGCTACCGCATTTATAAGCTTCTTATTTTTCCGCTTGATCGTGAGAAGGGAAATTAAAGAAACGCTTGAGAAATTAGTTACGTCTCATAATTCAGTTGGTAGACCTATTATAACGGGCTTTAATTATTACTCTACTTGTTTGGAAGTGGATCTTGCCATCGTCATCTCTCTTAGCAACATTCATTCTTCTCAAGATTATTGGAGAAGCGTAATGGAAGACCTTGGTCGAATGGGTTATCCGAACGAAAGCGTTTCCATTTCAACTAGGAGTAAAAAGGGGTTTTTTCAGTGGCGTCCTAGCTTTTTCATCAGAGATGAAAGGGGTTCCTTAGAAGCAAATCTCAGGATTAAAAATATAGATACAGGAGAATACTTAGATTTAGAGGGTATATCTTATCGCACGTTGAAGGAAGCAGGATATTCTGAAGCTGTGAAGCTCATTGCCGAAAATGAGGGTTATGAAATTAACACGCTTACATCTATCGAAGAAGATCTTCGGCGATTAGCAGCAGAATTTCTTAGGAAGTCGTCGGATACGTTATTTAATGAAGATGGAGAACAAGTAGTTGAGACTGAGGGAGAACGTCAAGAAAGAGCTCCATGGCCCGGTGCGTCAAACGTGCCTGTGTTGATCGTTAGCGGGAATGTTTCCAGATTTGTAGATTTGCCTGGCTTTCAAAAAGTGGATCTATTTCGCTTTCAAAATGAAGAAATTGGAGAGTACTTATTTGTCATGCATAAGCAAACAGAGTTATTAAGAAGAAGCGAGGAATATAATCCCTTGAGAGGATTTGGGTTCAGAGAGGAAGTATGCCTCGCCAATAGCTGCTTTATAAAGGAGTATGTTGATGACATATAATTTTAGGAAGGCATATAAATTTGAAAGTCTTACTATAAAAAATGTCTGTACTACCCGCCGCCTTAGAAGAAATAACAGATCCTACTATTGTGAGGGATGCGCTCTCTCGACTGGGGGCTAATGAAAAAAGGGTGGGTGTGCCATTTGTTATTGAGCACATACAACAGCCAGTTGGAAGAGGACACCATTTTCAAATGGTGGCTGAAAGGGAAGGAAGGGAAAAAGGGAAAAAGCTAGGGTCGGGCGAGTATATTCTCGATATATATAATAAGACTCGCTTGAAAGGTAGAATTAAAGAAATCGAGCAAGAAACAGAACGGATACTCGCAGAAGAATGGCGTAGAGTAAGTAGTGAAGAAGGGATAGAAACAAAGTTAGGGGAATCAAGGCCGTGCCCTCTCCAAGCAAACCAGGAAGGGAGGAGTTACTGTGAAGAATCTCAACTTTCAAATGGAAGGTGTCGGTATAATATAGGAACATCGCTTTTAGTTCCTCAGAGAAGAGAAAGAGATATAGGAAGGATTGATGCGGCCCGGTTTAGTACACCATTTGCTAAGGAATTTGCAAAAAGACTTAATGCGCCGCCTGAGCAGAATGTTTGCTCTTATGTTCCTCAAAGGGAAGAAGAGGATTAATTTCTAAGTTCATTAATAAAGAAGGTCTCTGATTCGTTGGAAGTTCTTCTCGATGATAGGAGGGCAGGCGCAGTCTTGACCGAAAGCATTATGAAGGTAAACTTTTAAGGAAAGGTATGCGCACGATCGAAGGGGTAAAGCTTGAGGGCAAGCGAGTCTTGGTTCGTTGTGGCTTTGACATTCCGATGGATGAGCAAGGAGTCATTTTAGACGATAAGCGCATTGTGGAGTCTTTGCCGACGATCAAGTACCTAATCGAAAAAAAAGCCAAGATCATTCTCTGTGGTCACAATGGGCGTCCGAAAGGAAAAACAATTCCTGCGTTTAGCATGGATCCCGTAGCAAAGCGCCTGAGCAGTCTCTTGCAGCGTCCGGTTTTAAAATTAAACGATTGCATCGGTCCACAGGTAGAATCCAAAGTCCGGCAAATGGTTCCAGGCGATCTCATCTTGTTGGAGAATCTTCGTTTTCATGCCGAGGAGCAAAACAACGACACAAGCTTTGCAAAACAGCTTGCTAGTCTTGCCGATCTTTTCGTGCAGGATGCCTATAACAACGCACATCATAGTGACGTAAGTATGGTTCTTTTGCCAAAGTTTCTTCCTTCCTATGCTGGCCTTAGTTTAGCCAAGGAGTTGAAGTACATGCAGCAGTTAACCCAGAGTCCGCAAAGGCCTTACCTCGCAATCATCGGCGGTGCGAAGGGGGAAAAATTGCCCGTCATTCAGCACCTATTGAAAAAGGTGGATAAGATTATTATTGGGGGGGTTATCGCTAACACGTTTTTGAAGGCGGAGGGAGTGGACATTGCAAAGTCTAAGTTTGATCCAGAGACGCTGAGTGTGGCGAAGGGTTTTATAGAGGATCCTAAGTTGGTTTTGCCGATCGATGCGGTGGTAGGGGATAAGTGGGATGTCAAGGCTCAGTCTAAAATGGTTAAGTTGACGGAGATTCCGAGGGGCTGGATGATTCTAGATATCGGCCCTCATTCGCTCGAGTTGTATAAGTCGTTTATGAAGGACGCAAAAACAATCGTCTGGTGCGGTCCCATCGGCGCCTTTGAGCTGCCTCCGTTTAGCAACGGGACTCGCGCCTTGGCTGAATTTTTAGCCACGTTGAAAGCAACGACCATCATCGGCGGCGGGGACAGTGCCGATGCCATTGACCAGTTAGGCCTTTCCAGTAAGATGACGCACGTCAGTGTCGGCGGTGGTGCCACGCTTGCCGTTCTCGAAGGCAAAGAGCTTCCAGCCGTGAAGGCTTTGGAAGAAAATGAAAAGATGTTTGGTTGATTGTGTATAACACTTGTTATACGCAATTAGTCAGAGAGAGTAGAGGAGATTTTCAAACTCTTTTTTTTGTTAATCCTGACTGGCGGATGATTGCACGTAAGGTTTCTTTTGATAGTTCTTTATGGTTGGGGATGGTAAGGCGCCGGTGGGGAGGGTTTCGGTGTCTTAAGATCATGTGGCTTCCGGTCTGATGATCAACTTCATAACCCAACTTTGCAAAGGCTTTCACGACTTCCATTCCTGAAATGACGGGAAGTTTAGGCATTTACTTCTATGACCTCTTCAGAAATAGAGGGAGGTAAGGGGTCGTTGTGTTTCTTCAAGCTTGTCAAATATCCTGAAACAGCGTCTTGAAGGTTATGCAAAGCCTCTGTTCGGGTTTTGCCTTGAGAAATGCATCCAGGAAGGCTTGGGCATTCCGCCACGAACACCCCGTCTTCATCTTCTTCGACAACAGCTCTAAACTTCATGTC
>CAYOJS010000004.1:0-9224 GCA_964404345.1 uncultured Methanosarcinales archaeon | reverse complement strand
GGGTAACATAATTTATATACTTTGTGCCTCTTTGACCTACGTACCGTTCTTGAGGGCGAGGAGCTTCTCGCCGTGAAGGCCTTGGAAGAGAGCGAGAAAGTGTTTGGTTGATGAGGTATAAGCTATCAATTCCATAGATTCTTGACAGGTTTATAAGGGACAGGATATAACTTTTTAATTGTATGCTTTTCTATTTTGGGGAAAATCCAATCCTTTTCGTGTTGGATATACTGAATTAAAATAACCGTTGTAGTGGGCATTCCGAATTCCCAGATAAGATGTCGGCACGTACCGCATGGGGGTGTGCTGTTTTTTTGCACGCTCGGAACAGGATCTGCAACGACGATGGTTTTTATTTTGGCTTTATAAGACTCTTTCAATACCATATTGGTTAGGGCATGTCTTTCTCCGCAAACCGTGGCGTGGCTGATATTAGGTTCGAAACAAGCACCATCATAGATCTTTCCACTGTCTGACAGTAGAAAGGCATACAAAGTGTCGATGCCTCCGTTGGCTTTGCGCATCTTATTATAAGTGGCGATTGACCTTTTTGCATGTTCAATTAATCTTTTTTCATCCGAAGTAAAGTTGGTCATAGGTTAAGTATGTTTTAGAGAGATTATTAATGTTTCTATTCTTTTTCCTCAGCCAAACCCCCCTATACTCGCAACGACTTTATAACCGAAATAAGCAATCGCAATGTACGTTAAAAAGCTATGAACCCCCATGAGCATCAATAGGATATAAACGCCCACGGCCACGTCAAAAAGGTTCATGAGGCTTCCGCGCCAGATCAGTGCTTTCAACCATAAATACCCCACACAATAAAGCGCCCATTTAGTAGGGAATGTGTCCAGTTGCAGAAAGAGTAGTGCAATGGCGCACCAAATGTCCAATAACATCAATACAAATCCAAGCATTTTTTTCCATTCTAGGCTCGGCTGTTCCAGTACTTTTCCGTTATTCCATCTTTTTGGTTCTGGTACCGGCTTAGGATGAATAGGGTGTCTGAGAGCCGGTTTATATAGGTAAGCACAAAGGGGTTGACAGAAACGATTTGAGTGAGAGTAACCAGACTGCGTTCTGCTCTTCGACAAATCGCCCTTGCTAATTGCAGTTGGGCAGCCACAGGGCTTCCATTGGGTAGAATAAAGTTATCTAAAGGAGGCAGCTGGCGTAAAAGACTTTCCTCAAGGTCTTCTAGGTAATCCACGTGGTGTTGTTCAAGTCTAGGTCCGCTGCTGGCTTGAGCAATCTCACTGCCAGCATGAAAGAGTGTGTTTTGGATCGCTTGCAGTGCTTCACTCACTTCAGAGCAGGGTTTGCAAGAAAGCACAATACCCAAGCTAGCATTTAATTCATCCACATCGCCTATGGTTTGAAGATAAGGCGCGTTTTTAGGGATGCGGCAGCCATTGGCTAGGCTGGTCTCTCCTTGATCGCCTGTGCGCGTGGTGACGGTAGTGATGCGGGGCATGGTAGGGCTTAAGCTATATTGGATCATGAAAAAATAAATAGTAAATTTGCACTAACTACATTCGCTATGTCCGCAGTCAAAGCACGTGGGTCCTGTGCAGCCGCTGAGCATTTCAACGTTGCTGCTGTAGCATTTGGGGCAGTACAGTGAGACTTGGACGTCGTTTGGATTTTCAAGGCTCAGAGCAGGCGCAGGATTGAAGGTGGGTAGCGGTTGTTGTTTGATGTCAAGGACTTGCTGTCCTTGCGTGTCTTTGAGCTTTCCAGTTTTGATCAAGTGGTCTCGTAATGCCTTGGAAATGGCATGAGGAATGCTATCCACGCGTTTCTGTCCAAATCCATAGGGTTTATCGCCTTTGATGCTGTTTAAGTGTTTTAAGATGTTGACAGGGTCTCCGCCCAGGCTGAGGTATTTGGATAGCAAAATCGCGAGTGAGCAAGTCAATCCGCTGATCTCAGTCCCCGAAGGCGAAATGTTGGAAAAAATCTTGGTCGGTCCAAATTCGTCGTAGTTGATATGGACATGCAAGGGTCCATATCCTGTTGGAATCTCATAGTAGGTGCTGCTTTCGCCGATACCGCTGTTTTGTCGTTCGTGTCGGATTTCTTGGACACCTTTGGGTTCTTCATTTTTTTTCTCTTTGAGGTTCAGCACTTGGACGCTTTTGCTGCCGTCTCGGTAAACAGTCACGCCTTTGCAGTTGAGTTTGTAGGCAAGCATGTAGACGTCTTCCACGTCTTTGGATGTGGCTTCATTTTTCATGTTGACCGTCTTAGATACAGCGTTATCAGTGTACTTCTGGAAGGCTGCTTGGATGCGTACATGATCTAAAGGTCCTAGGTCATGGCTGGTTTGGAAAAGTTGTTGGATTTCAACAGGAATTTCCGGTATTCCAACGACGGCTTTGTGATTGGCTTCAATTTTGTTCCAAAGTTCAGCAGGCTTCATGCCGAAGTAGTTGTGTTGTTCAGCAACTTTTTTGAAGTACGGGTTGATCTCATAGAAGGTGTCTTTTTCCTTGGGTTTGGTGCCATCTTTCAGAGCGTCCACGCCGGCTGCATTGTATCGGACGTAGACAATGGCAAAGAACGGTTCTATGCCGCTGCCTTGCAATCCGGCGGTAATGGCAATGGTTCCCGTTGGTGCAATGGTCGTACGGGCGCAATTGCGGGGTTTTCGCTCTTCTTCACGGAAGTACTTGCCATTTTTGTCGAAGATGCTGTTTTTGAAGTTTGGGAAAATGCCGCGATCCTGGGCGAGCCATTCCGAGGCGTCCATGGCGGCGTCGTTGACAAACTTCATGGCTTGTTCGGCTTTTTGGAAGGCTTGGGGGGAATTGTAGGGTAACTTCATCTGGACAAGGCTTTCGGCCCATCCCATGACGCCTAAGCCAATGCGTCGGTTGCCTTTGCTGATTTCTTCGATCTCAGGCAGAGGATAGTTGTTGACCGTAATGACATTGTCAAGAAAATGCACGGAAGTAAAGACGCATTCTCGCAGTCGTTCCCAATCAAAGTCTCTTTTTTCTTCATCCACAAATTTACTGAGGTTGATGCTGCCCAGGTTGCAGGGTTCATAGGGTAAGAGAGGTTGTTCCCCGCAGTTGTGTAAGACGATGCCATTACCTATAAAGGAGTGGGTGGCGGGTTCGGTGAGGTCATATACTTTTTGTATGCCGGCGGGGCGCACAGATGCTACTTTGTCTTCAAATCGGGTAGTGTAGAAGGAAGCATTCTCGAGTTCTTGTATTTTTTCAGCGTGTTTCCCGTTCATGAATCCGATCTGAGTCAAGAAGAGAGGTACAGTATTTTTGCTGATTTGTAGTTCATATAGTATGCCGTCGGACCTGTACCTCTTCGTTATTCCTGCTCGGTTCGTGTAGCTGAATACTTCTCGGCTGGCTCGGCTTCGGTCATAAATCTTGGATTTAATGCCGAGGTTTAATAGGAGGAGTTGGGTGCCTTTCAGTAGTTTCTTCGACTTGGACGTGAGTCGTACATAGCGTGTTTTGTTTGGAGAAAGGCCAATGGTTCCATCTGCAGTGAAGAGGGCTTGGAGGAATCCTTGGACAGCTTCTCGGCTGGCCGTGTAAATGGAGGCAGGTACTTCTTTGGATTCAGCGGTTGCAATCTTTACGTCGAGGGATTGGAAGAATTCAACAAAGCGAGGGGAGTGGTAAGATAAGTGGATCACTCCTCTTTCTCGAGTAACTTCTCGGACTTCTTTTCCGTATAATTGGTTCAGGGTAGTTTTTAAGTGGTTGAGTATGGGGAGGTCTTCGGGGCCGAAGCAGAACCCTACGCGTGCGTCTTTGCCTTGACGTATCCATCCGTCGCCGATCAGCCAGCCAGTTATTTGGCCGAGTTCTCGGCTCCACGTATTTATATTATTGAAAGATGTGGGAAGTTTAGCCTGGTTTGGAAAGTTTCCTTGGCCCGATTGTAAAAGCACAGAGTCTTCCGTAGTTAGTTCAGCTACCGTCTTCCAGCCATTAGGAGTTAATAGTTTGTGGTCGGCGGTTGCTTGTATTTCGTAGCCGCTTTCGGTTTCTAGGAGGTAGGTTTCTTTCATTCCGGTCTCGATCACCTGTGCGGCTTGGCTGAGCATTATCCCAACTTGTTCTTGAACCAAGCAACCGCTTTGATCTTGGGTGGTTCGGACATCTACATAGATAGGTGTCTCGCTCGTTAGTTCTTGGATGGGTATAAGGCCTCGGTCCGTGCTTATTCGAGTGTCTCCAGTCACGCACGGATTCGTACTTTCAATCTGTCCAAGGTGGGGGGTTGGATTGGCAGGGGAATTATTGATGCGGTCGATGAAGATAATGCCCGGATCACCCGTTTCCCAGGCGCCTTGAACCATTTTGTTGAAGATTTCTTTGGCATTCAATTTCCCTGTGGCTGTTTGGGTGTGAGGGTTAATAAGATCATATTCGGTATTGTTCCGAACAGCGTTCATAAATGTCTCATCCACGGTAACCGAAACATTAAAATTCTCCAGGACGCCGGGTTTTTTCTTGGCGTCAATAAACTTAAGAATGTCAGGGTGGTCATAGCGCATGATGCCCATGTTGGCTCCTCTTCGGGTGCCGCCTTGTCGGACGACGTAGGTGCTAACGTCAAAGAGGTTCATAAAAGATAGTGGTCCAGAGGCAATGCCGTGCGTTGAGAGGACATCGTCATTTTCAGGGCGTAGGCTGCTGAAGCTAAAGCCTGTTCCGCCGCCGCTTTTGTGGATGATCGCCATGTTTTTGACCGCTCCATAGATGCCTTCAATGCTATCCGGTACAGGTAGGACATAGCAGGCACTGAGTTGTTGCAGTTCTCGGCCGGCATTCATCAGGGTGGGGCTGTTGGGAAGGAATTCCCAGTTGGATAAGAGTCGGTAGAACTTGGCTTCGGTTTTGGCAACGCGTTGCGCTCCAGAAGTATTCTCGTCGGCAAGGTCGTATAGATTTTTCATGAATCGTTTGAAGTTTAAGTGGCGCTCTTTATAGCCGAGGATGTTGTGGTGGAGGAGCATGAGTTCAGAGGTTTGTCCAGGAGCCGTCTCAACTTTTTGGATGGAGTGCCTGACTTCGTGAAAAATCCGGCTACGCTCAACGCTTGTGTCATAGAGGAGTTCAGCAAGGGCTATGTTTTTACAAATCAGGCGGAGCCAGGCTTCGGTAGAGGGGGAGTTTTTGAGGTACTTGTCTTTGATGACTTTCTCTTGGTTTTCAGTCACAGTTACTTTTTGGTTGTATAATTCGTCATCAGAGACAGTTATCGTTTTCATGAGCGTTCCCTCCTCTTCATATGTTTGACATTTTTCTTTACCATCAGGTTTTTGAGCTCGTTTTGAAACGAGGTTAAGTCTGCAAATTCGCGGTATACGCTCGCAAATCGCACATAAGCGACTTGATCGAGCCGTCTAAGGCTTTTCATGACTTCTTCGCCCACATCATGGCTGCTGATCTCGTTTCGGCCTTTGTTGCGCAGTTTGGTTTCAATTTCATCAACGGCTTGTTCGATGCGTTCTTGGTTGATGGGTCTTTTTTCGCAGGCTTTGACGATGCCGCTTTTGACTTTGGCACGGTCGAACGCTTCATGGGTGCCGTTTTTTTTGATGACAGCCAGGTTCAATTCGACGCGTTCATAGGTAGTGAATCGTTTCTCGCATCGAAGGCATTCACGTCTTCGGCGGGTGACTTCTTCGCTGGTTTCGCGCGTTTCCGTAACTTTCGTTTCAGGGTGGGCGCAAAAGGGGCACTGCATCCAAATCCTCCAAATCCACTACATATGGTGTCTATAGTCGTTTATCGACGCAACGAGTAGTGTCTGGCTACTTTTATTTAAATATATTGTGGTTGTACAAAGTATAGGTTTTGCAACGGGATGATGAGTTCATATAAAAGGTTATCTGCTTTTTGTGAGATCAGAGTGATAAAGAAAAAAAACATATACATAAAAAGACACCGGACAAAGACCCATAAAGCTTATATAGCTCTAAATGTTCTGACAAGCGAATGGAGCGACAAATGAAAAGGCTCGTGAATGTTTCTGAGCCCATGGGCAATTTAGGGGATCAAGTGGAGATCTTATCTGAATTGGTCATCACACAACCTGTCACCGCTTTAAAGCGTTTAACTATTTTTGCAGGAAGTCTATTGCCGAAGTATAAACGAAAGTTTAAGGATGGCTTGTTAGACGAACAAGAAAAGGCACTCTTAGAGCAGGAGTGGGAAGAAGAGCGAGTTATCGTCGAGAATTTAGAAGAACATCTGCGTCTAATTCTAGAAGACATCGATATGGAGTTCAATAACAATCGCAACCTGATGAAGACCGTCATGGTGCTCTATCATAGAGAGGCAAAGTATAACTTTGGCAATCGGGTTTTGCAGCTCTCAGACCTCATTGCAGGCAGTTTCCAAAGCGGCCTCAGCAAGGAGCACATCCGCACCGTTCTTGAGTTTGTCAATTTCGAGCTGCGCAAGATCAGTAAAAACATCGGGAATGATTATTAAAGTACCATTCTAGAATAAGAACTTATTTATAGCAGTAGGAAGTTCTCAGATATATGTCTTCAGATATGACGGACAATGACGCCGTAGGTCTAGATCTCACAGTCGGTAGATGCTTAGTGGATAGAGAAATCAGAGAGCGGCTTGAATCGGGCCAATTAGATCTTCCATTAATCCCAGATGAAGAGCAAGTCCAACCTTCTTCTTTTGAGCCTGCAATCGGAGAGGAAGCTTTTATATTAGACGCAGATAGTAGTCTATTTCGTCCAAATAGAAACTCTACGATCTATAGTAGAATCCTTCAATTAGGTCGTCGCAGGACAAAGGTGAGTTTAAAAGGCGGTATGGAAGCTAAGTATGGCCAAGCGTATGCCATTCCAATTGAGGGAAAAATCCGTTTAGGGCCTAACGAATCGGTACGGGCTTCTCCGAAGAGCAGTCGAGGAAGATTATTCTTGAACACTCGTTTAATGGCCGACTACTCCTCATCATTTGATACAGTGAATCACGATGAAGTTCAAGATAGAGATGTAAAACTTTGGCTGCTGTGTGAACCCTTAGAATTCAATCTCATTCTTTACCAAGGTTTGTTGTTAAATCAACTTCAATTTGATGTGGGAAATCCTTTGTTAACACCTCAGGAAGTACGTGAAGTGCTAAAAAGATATTCTATTGTGAATGATTTGACAGATGGAATTCTTACTCCCAAAAATCCAATAGTAGGACAGCGAGGCTTAATGATGTCTATAGGTCTTACCGGTAAACACAGTGAAGGAGTCTTGGCGCTAAGAGCACGAAGAAACCCTCATCCAATTGATCTGAAAGAAAAAGGGGTGCTCCCAAGTGAAGATTACTTCGAACCGATTATGTCTAAAGATGGAATTCTAAAAATTAGTGGTAGACGAGGCTATCTCGTTTGTTCCGATGACTTCTATCGCATACCTCGTTGGTTGAATGGAGAAATTCGTATGCACGATGCGCCTACTTTTGCAGGAGCTAAACATTATGCCGGATTTTTTGACAATTGGTTCAGTGGAGAACCTGTTTATGAAATAGTTTCATATGAAGAGCGAGAAGTAGACTTACAACATGGAGCGGCCATGAGTGTAATGGATTTATCTCGTACCGCCATTCCGGATAAGTCTTATGGACAAGATCGAAAATCTCATTATCAAGGCCAGACAGGACTAAGAGTTTCAAAAACTCTACGTCCATTTGATTTCGGTACGGCAGCAAAAAGCCATCCAAAATTGAATCGGGAAGTCTTGGTTCAAGATGCTCGACGTTTATTGAAACATCGTAAGCAAAGAGAAGGATTTGAACCTGCATCAGAAGAGGTGGCTGCGGCTTTGTTCGGAGACGTTCAAGACGGTTTTTTCCTATCAAGATATGAATGTGAGGAAGATCCTTTAGTGCTTCAACCCATTCCTTATGTTATGATTTTTGGTAAGGACAGAAAAGTTTTTTCCTACGTCCGTGCCAGCAGCATTAAAGATTATGGAGATAGAAGGCTTTTTGGTAAGCACTCCATCGGTTTAGGAGGGCACATTGCGCCTACAGACGCTCCTAGTTTTATTATGAACTGTTTAGAAAGAGAAGTGTTCAAAGAAGAAGTACGGATGTTTGGAGATCATTCCCGTCCTAAATTTTTAGGAACATTGATGCAGTACGATCGTCCAGTAGATCAGGTTCATTTAGGTTTAGTATTCGCTCTACATGCTAAAGGGGTTGTAAAGGACAATGAGGCTTCCATTGTTTCAGGAAGAATGTTGCCCTTGGATGAACTCTTAAGTGACCCAGAGCGCGACAGTAGATACGAAACTTGGAGTAGAGTTTTAATCCCTCACCTGCCAGAGTTATATGAAAGATCTCTTTCTTAGATTAATTTCAAGATGTAGGGTTTTTAACAAATGAAAAAGAGAGAAGAAAAAAAGAAAGAAGTTGTTTGGATCTTATCCAAACAATTCAGCAGCTAGGCCAACTACGCCTACGCTGTTTCGCTTGTTCACAAAGCGCTTGTCAGATCTGCTTGGTCCAAAGACCCAGGCAGCCATTCCAAGGACACCTTGTACTTGTTCATAGAGCGTGGCTGTTTCCAAGCGTAAGGGGAACATTCGTCCGGCCAATCCGACCACACCAATGGCGTTGGTTACTTCAGCAGGCGTGTAGAACGCTTCTTCGCTGGTGATGCCTGGGATGGATCCTTCTTCAATGAGTCGGAGTCCTTCTCGGTCTCGGAGAGCGGCTAAGGTATTGGATTGAACAAAGTCAGCGGCACCGGGGTTAATGGCGTCGTTGTTCCATCGTAGGAAGTAAGGATTCGTGCCTACTTGAGGAACGACTCGTTCTGCATTGTAGAGTGTAGGAGAGATCGCTCGAGTCGAGTCTTCCATGAAAAAGCTGGGTAAGTTCTTTCGAGATAGTCCATCGTATACGCTTACGACTCCGTATTCTCCGTCTTGGGCGACAGCAAACACGCTGGCAAGCACAAGTCCGATTAACAGTATTAGTAGGTTCTTCATTATTCACCCCTCCGAGTTGTTTTGGATGATTATCGTCGTGTTAGAGTTTCCTTATATTTAAAGCTTTCCTTTGCTTAGTGCCCTTGGCTAGGGTTCATGGCTGTAAAGGAAATCCAACGATTCCCTTGAGGTATGGTTCTGTTTTTAAAGGTTTCCATTGTTTGGTATTGTCAAGTTAAGTGTCAAAGTTTAAATCTCTAATTCTCGGAAAATAGGGCGAACG
>CAYOJS010000003.1:23347-31235 GCA_964404345.1 uncultured Methanosarcinales archaeon | reverse complement strand
TTAAGTCACCAGAAGGTGGAGCATGGCCTACTACTATAGTATCTGTTGCACGAGTGGGAATTCTCTGGTATTCGACAAGTTGCGTCCTTGCTTCTCCTAGTTGTGTTTCCAAATCCCTAGCTCTTCTCTGATCGTCAAGTCTACCGGCTTCAGCAAGGGTACACGCTTCACGGACCTGTCTGAATTCACTCACAGAAGAGGCAAAGAGGGCTCGTTCGACATCGTATGCCTTTTCCAAAGCCGCACCATACGCAACTGCTCCAACAGAGCGATAGAGTTGAGGGTCCACGCTGGTAGCAACATAGTCTACAATGGGCATGGCATCTTTTTTGATCTCTTGCAAGAGATCCGTAATCTCAGACAAACTGTTTTGTGTCAAATCAACTTCATTTCTTTGTGTTCGAACAACCGCGTCTAGAGCAGACTTCTGCTCTCGAAGACTATAGAGGTGTACAAGGGATCCCATATGGGTTTTTCTAGATTCATTGCCGTACGCTTCACTAAGGCGAGCAGCCTCTGTTTTAATACTACCCTCCAGCGCCCGAAATCGAGTGTCAACTTGAGCAACGATATGTTTACGCATTTCTTCTACGCGAGCATCATCAATAACCGCCCCTTCTAAGAGTCCATACTCTGTAAGGACTTGAGCCAATTGCGATTCAGCAACAAGAGCTTGATATCGCTCAGAGGTAAGGGTATCCCGGGGTCTGATTTCGAGTGCGCTAAGGGTTTCCTGGACTTTAGTAAGAGCATATTCATTTTTGATTCTAGATATATCGGTAGGAATATAGCTCTTAGTCGCTTCAAATCCGATTTCAGCAATCAACGCTGCCTTTTCTTGTTGGGTGGTTCGAAGGAGAGCGGAGTCTTGTTCAAACCCTCCTAACGCCGTTTCAAGGCTGCCCATTTCTGCGCCCATTGTTTCTTGTTGAGCGCTGAGTCTTTCCAGTTGTTTTCGAGGACCGGCAGGTTTTTTCTTTCTTCCTTTGGCTTCATCTCCCTCATCACCTTCGTCGTCTAAATAGTGTTGCGTGCGAACTGGCAGTGATGTCAATCGGCGTTCGAGAAGGGCAACGAGAGGACCATAAACAAGTCGGTAATCTTGTAAATCGATTCCAAGTGGGTTGTAGAGAGCATCTTTAAAGCGCAATAAATCATATGCTGTAAAGAGGCCTGCTTTTACAAGGCGTGCTCTGTTTTCAGGTTTTCCATTAACACCATTTACTCCCATTTCCAAAAGACCCACGTTAGTAACGATTCCACCAGGATCTCCCATGTCCAACTGTCTTCCCGATTCAACAACAGAAATCTTAAATGGGTTTGTTTCATGAGGAAGTTTCTTTTCCAAGTAAACGCGCCGAACCTCGTTTCGTGCAGGTTCAGGAACAAAGGCTTCAATGGCTTCCAGTACGAAAAGCGCTTTTCGGTTTGGTTTGAGTTTAGTGTATTTAGGTAATGTTTCAAGGTCTGCTTGGAGCATGTCTAAGTATTCACCTGAAGATCGCTCAACCGAGTAGCGAATGAGCTTTTCTAAGTAATCATGAAGATGGGTGACAGTTTGCAATTTGGTGACAACACCTACTGACCAAGCAGCGTATCGCGTCTGCCACTGAGTTCCAACCAATCCTTCCAAGAGTTGCTGGCTTTCTCCAGGGGCTTTTCCAGTGGTTAAATAGTCAAATCCTTTGTCGAGAATCGCAAGCAGTTCATCCGCGTGTTGAACACGAGCTTTCGTCACGGCATGAGCATGGTCAAGGGCAATAGCAGTATGGTCCAGAGCAGGGCCACCGCCTGAATCCTCCAATCCAGGTACTGCAACAGGTTCTTCTAAAGAGACTGCGGGTGGTTCTGGTAAAATAGGAACTTCCGCTCTGCGTAAATCAACAATAGGGTCATGAGGAAGTTCAGCTGCTGGAGGAGTTGCTCTTGCAGCTTCACCAGCAGGTTGCAGCGGTGGAGGGGCACCAGATGTCGAACCTCCATCAGGAGTTCCTTCTTCTGCAAAAGCATCTTCAGGTATATCCTCTAAAGGCGGTTGAGCGCCAGGGGGTGTAGCCATTATGCAGCCTCGTAGTTGACTTCCGCAATCAACATGCGGCGATCTTTGGGTGTGAGCTCTCTTTTTTTATCAAGTTGATAGAGAGTTTCTAAATAGATTTGTCCGATTTTTCGGGCGCGCATGCGCCCCAGGTTTCGCTGACCGATGGATCTTATTTGGACTCCTAATTTATAGCTTCCATCCAATTGTTGTTCAACATCTTTGTCAAACATTTCAAGAGCAGGTAAGGGTGGGAAAAGGATCGTCTTCAAGGGGAGTCTTTCTTGAGCCCTGCCTTGGGCATCATAAAATTGAAGGCCTGCTGCACCAGTCCCACAATACTTAGCCAGGGTAGTACCGTGAAGTGCATCTTCTACTTGAAAGTCCAAACTATCTCCAGAACGAGAAACTCTTATCTTGGTTCCTTTGACTTCAGTCAAGTTTCTAGGGTATTCATATCGAACGGTCTGTGCGAAAGAATTAGCAAAAGAGGGGTGGGTAAGGTCTGCTAAGAAAACAGTTCCATCGGCATAGGCAACCGGAAAGGTAGGTTGCTTGGCTTCAGCGGGATAATCAGCAGAATTTTCATGAATCATAGCAGCAGTATAAGCTCTTAAGAATTGTCTTACTCCAACAGGGACTTGATGTTGAATAAAATCAGATAAAGCGGGACCCACTCTTTGTTCAAGGGGACCCACTGCGTAAAGCTCTACAAAGCTTAATCGTCGATCTTGGAGACCACGTGAAAACCAAGCGGAAATTTCAGATTGAGAAGCCACGAGTCGTCCACCTTCTTTGCCCGGAGAGGCGGATAACAAAAAGCTGTATCCATCAGCTTCTGCCGCAGCTTTTAATTCGGGAGTTGCAGCGATTACTTCAAGCATATCAAGACTCGTGATTGCAGCCGCGGGTTTCAATGCAGGCGTAGGAAGGAATGCTGGTTGAGCAAACGACGGATCAATCCGAGCACATTCTGCCATATACTCATCTATAGCAAATTCACTTGCGCGAGCAAGAGCGAGTTTGGAATAAGGCGCCCAGTCTCGAGTGGTAAGTCCTTGATCGGCTCCAGCCTCTCGAGCTTTTCCCAATGGAACAATCTCTCGATCGATCAATGCTCCTAAGACAGTCATATAGGCAGGGAAATGGAAAGAAGTAGGATCTAAAAAGGCAGGGTTCAAGTTCCGGATGCTGGGATGTAATCTTCGAAACGCTTCGCCTAATGGATGTAAAGGATTATTAAGATATTCATTAAGGGTTTGACCAGCAACACCATTTCCAACAGCATCTCTAAGTTCACCGAGAATTTTAGCATGTACAATAGTTAATTGTTCAAGCTGCTGAGCAGTAGGCATAGGGGGTTCTCCAGTTGCATCCTTACACCCCTCTAGAATCGGTTAATGATTCTTAGAGGGATGGTAGTTTTTTGTATTTATAAACCTTATCCTTCTCGAGAGAATAGGTTTAAAAAGGCCTAATTCCTCCTATAGGGTATGATGGTTTTCTCGAACTGCATTGGCTCTTTTGTGTTGGATGAGCAGTTTCAGCTGAAGGATTACATCTTGTTTTCAACCGAAGACTCCATTCAAAATGCTAGGATATTGGAGCAAGGCTCTGCTTTAGAGGTAGAGCAGAAGCTAACCGAACAGTACAAGGCAAGAAAGCCCGATGCGTACGAAACATCCAAAATATTGGAAATCTTCCGGGAGGATATTTATCTGAAAAAGTTCCGAGAGACCAATATGGCGCTCACCAAGCTCAAGTTAAAGGAGTCTGTGAATGCAGATATTTTCGCAAGCAATGCCATTGGGGAAGTGGATGAGATCATAAAAGGAGTGGATGTCTTGGTCAAGCGATTAAGGGAATGGTATGCTTGGTACAATCCTGAATTTGAACGCGCCACAGAAGACAATCAGACCCTCGTAGAGTCCATTTTAAGTAAGGACCGGGGTGCTTTGCTGGAAGAGTTGAGAATTTCAGAATCCATTGGAGCGGATTTCAAGCAGGAAGACTTGGATCCGATCATGGCCTGTGCGCAGTCATGTAAGAATTTGTATTCGTTAAAGGTAAACTTGGAACAATATATAGAAAGAGTCTTGTCAAATTATGCTCCGAACATGCAAGCCATTGCAGGCCCTTTGTTAACCGCTCGCTTGATCAAGGACACGGGCAGTTTAAAGCGCCTGGCCATGATGAAGAGTTCCATCATCCAGATCATCGGCGCCGAAAAGGCTCTTTTCAGGCATATCCGTACCGGTGCCAAGCCACCCAAGTACGGCGTTTTATTCACACATCCATTAGTACAAAAAGTAAATAAGAAAGAGCAGGGCAAAGTCGCTCGAGCTATAGCCGATAAATTGGCCATTGCCGCCAAGGTGGATTTCTTCAAAGGAGAATTTGTCGGAGATAAACTCAAGGCCGAATTGGAGCATAAGTTCTTAGGTGTTCCAAAAGAAGAAACTCCTCCGTTGCCAGATTTACCGGAGGTTCCAAATGTGGATGCCACGCCAGCCACTGTAGAGGAATGGAAAGACGGCGAAGTGCGAGAAAAGATCATTCATCTAGATGAAGAAGCAGGTGGAGACGTTGTATTCGACGAAGATGTAGATGCAATTCAAGCAAATAGTAAGGCATTGGAGCCTGAAAAGGAAGTCTCTAACTCAAAAGGTCCTGCCAAGATGGAAATCTCAGAAGACATCTTTAAAGATCTTGAATTTAAGGAATAATCTCTTATTTCGGTTCTGTTTCAAAGTGAGGATTTAAGCCCGTGCCATGGGGCATGTTTTTGCGATCGTAGTGCAGTCGTTTCCATTCACGGACATAGCCAACCTCCTCATCCGAACCATAACTCCAACTGCAGCCTAAAAAGCCACAACCAAATTCGTCTTCGTATCTAGTTCCAACAGTGATTTCTTCGTCATGGTGTCCTGTGGGGGTTTCAGTGCGTAGCACATAACCAAATCGGTAACCATCAATTGTTACTAATTTGTTCTTATTAAGACTATAGCTGAGTTTTGAAGTACCATGCTCAGTATGGTCTGCAACATAAATCCAATGCTGCTCATGTAGCTCTTCTAAATACCGGTTCAGGGATTGTAGCTGATTGTCTCCTCTTCGGATGAGTTCAACAACCGGCTTTTGCTGGGCAAGTAAACCCTCGTATTGTCCTTTGTCAAACGTTCCATCTTTGCTGGGACGATACCACACGGGAAGTTTGTCATTCACAGGTTTTACTTGAACGTATGCACCCAGAGCAGTGTCGTAAAATCCTTGCGCTGTTTGCTGAACGGCAGGGGTGCGTCCAAATTGAAGGGCATGGTTAAGGGGGGCTTGGTGTTGAATCAGGTTAGCTCCAAGGCTATTGTATAAGTTAGAGTCAAGTTGGCTTAGGGCCTGCTGCAATTCAAGGGTTAAGGGAGGCACATACTTTCGGAGGTTTTCTCCGAGAAGCGCTAGGTCCTCGCTTAGTTCCAATCCGATTGCTTCTGGTTTTTTTAGCCGCGCTTTTAGAAAAAGTTCATTGCTAAGAACAGCATTTCGTAGGTCTTGCTTATCTTTGCAGAGTCCAAGTTGCTGGACTAAGTGAGCATTTTCTTGCTGGGCTTCAGACAAAGGGGTTGTTTTTGCTTCAACCGCTTGAAAGCTAGGGTCCAACCCGTCTCGGACTCTCTGGTATTCTTTGGTGTCAAAAACGCCTCTTAATGTACCCAACTGCCAACGGATGGAGGGCAATTTTTCTTTCGCATGGCCGATTTCTTGCTGAACTCCTTCTCGTTCGGCAGGTGTCAAGAAAGCATTGTGTTGAGCGCACTCTTGAGCTGAGTTAATCTTTCTTTCAAGCTGACCTAGTTCATTTTCAGTTTGTTCGATCAAGACATTGGCTTTATGCCGCTGATAAAGGGTCTTAATAGGGAATATGGACGCTCCAGCCAAGCTTAATCCTAGAGCAAGGAAAACGTGGTTTCGATTGAGTTTCATGCTCTTAGTATTGAAAGGGTGTTTATAAATGAAATCCTTAGTTTTTGCGGATTCACCGCACAATCACTTCTTCTTTCTAGGCACGAAACGGACCAATATACAAGGTAAATAGAAAGATATTTATTCCCTTTACTGCCAGAAAGAGCATGATCCCAAAGTACGACAAAGACTTGTTGTGGGCAAAGGAGTTAACCGCCTTGATTTTTGTCATGCTGCTCAGCTTGTTTCTCAAGTCGCCTCAAGGAGGGCTTTGGTTTATTCTCATTGCAGCGTGTTTTGTCTTGTACAGCTTGGCAAGGGCGGAAGAGCACAAGTACAAAATACAAACCCCTTCACATCTATACTTTTGCACCACTTCCAGTTATTTTGTGTTGAGCGCCTTTTTCTTTACGGCAAGTTACTTCTTATTCAAGATGGGGGGTTGGTTGGAGTTATTCACTTCCATCGGGGTCGTGCTATTCTCCATCGGCGTGGCGAGGGTGGTCTTTACCAAGTCTTTACGGCCATTCTATGGCTTATAGGGCTAAACGTTTAAAAACCGCACAACCTTCTAATCGTCTATGTTACCCTTAGGCCCTAAGTTTCCGAACGTATTCGAGCATGAAACAGATAAAGGAAGGAATCTGTACACAAAGAGCCTTTTGCCCGGTACAAAACATTTTGGTGAATTCGTATTAAACGAGGCCGGGAGTGAGTATCGTTTCTGGGATCCGTTCAAGAGCAAGCTCGCAGCGGCTTTAGCAAAAAGGCTTGCTCAGTGCGGCATCAAGGAAGGTGATAAAGTATTATATCTAGGCGCCAGTCATGGTTATACCCCTTCATTCATGTCTGACATTGTAGGGGCAAAGGGTTTTCTCTTTTGCTTGGATTCTTCTCCACGAGTGGTGCGAGACCTTTTTTTCATTACCGAACTTCGTACGAACATGGTTCCAATTTTGGCCGATGCCAACCAGCCTAAAAATTATCAGCACTTGGTCTGCAAAGTAGACATTGTCTATCAAGATGTGGCGCAGAAGAACCAAGTGGAAATCTTCTTGAAGAACACAGACCTTTACTTGAAAGGCGGCGGGTTTGGCATTTTAGCGATCAAGGCTCGAAGCGTCGACGTAACGAAAAATCCAAAAGTGATTTTCAAAGAAGTCATGCTGCAATTGGAAGAGCATCACATGACAGTCGTCGATCATCGTCTTCTGGATCCCTTTGAAAAGGATCATGCCTTGTTTATAGTTAAGAAAAAGTAATCTAAGCAGCATCATGCCATTTTTTAAGCACTGAATAAATCGGATTTTTCTTTGGATCGGACAAGGCCAAGAAGCCTACTGCTTGTAAAGGTTCCTGAGGGGCTAAGGGTTTTCCATCGTAAAAGGTGGCATGGCAATGCCATAGACCTCTTTGATCCAGCGTATAGTGAATGCGAGGCTTTTCAGGTGCTCTCAGACGGTTTTGCTCTCCTTCGATGGCTGCCAAGAATTCTTCAGGCGTTAAACCCAAGTGAGTGCCAACAGTAAGAGTGGTTGGGTTTATGGGAGGTTCAGGTACAATCAAGTCCAAGCACATCGCGCCATACGCCACTTGGCTTTCTAAGGAAGCATAAAGGGGAAAGGCAAACTCAACCGCACCCACAGGTTTGTCTCGCGGAAAAAGGCCTTCTCGGGGACGAGCATGGTCAAGCGATTCAGGTATTCTTATTTGTGAAGGGTTAAATCGTTCGAATTTTCCAGTGCCTTGGTTGGGTTTGAGCAAGAGCACAGCAAGGTCGGCAGCCCACGTGCTTTGATAAGAGACAGGAATCTTGGCGCGCGCAAGGTATCGAGAGTCAGGAAGGAAAGACTCTCTTCCAAATCGTACATTGGCCAGCTCCTGCAAGGAAGG
>CAYOJS010000003.1:18876-23337 GCA_964404345.1 uncultured Methanosarcinales archaeon | reverse complement strand
AAATAATTGTTCATAATCACTCAGTGCAGCGCCCAGCAGAGAAGTATGTGCGTTAAAGTCAACAGGATTATTTTTAGAGGGAAGAGGCATGCCTCTGGGTAAGAAACCGTCTTTTTAAGTCTAATGGATTTGTTGAGCTTAAAAATCCCGAAGAGTATTAAAAACAAAAGGTCTCTCCAAGGGAGATGGACTTCACCAATCAAGAAAAGATCCTCGGCCAAGAAGGCCAAGCTCTAATCAGCAATAAAACCGTCTGCATCGTAGGTATTGGAGCTCTCGGCACTGTTTCAGCTGAACTTCTCACCCGAACAGGCATTGGTAAGCTCATCTTAATTGATTCCGACAAAGTGGAAGAAAGCAATTTACATCGCCAACTGTTGTACACCAAAAAAGACATTCACCGGCCGAAAGTCTCGGCCGCCCGAACGTACTTAGAATCCATAAATCCGAATATCAAAATAGAAACGCACGAAGGGCGACTAACAGCCGACAACCTTTCGTTGTTAAGGTCAAATCTCATCTTAGATGGTACCGATAATCTAGAAACCAGATTCCTCATCAATGACTTCGCAGTAAAGCATCAAATCCCCTGGATCTATGCCGGCGCCATTCAAACGCGCGGTTTTGTTTTCTCCATTATCCCCAACCAACCCTGTTTTGAATGTCTTCTAGGCCATGCCATTTCTGAGGAGGATTGTGAAACACAAGGCATCATCAACACGACGAACACAATCGTGGCGAGTCTTCAAGTGGTAGAATCGTTGAAGATCTTAACAGAAAAGCCGATTACCTCACTTCTTATTCGCATCAATGCTTGGGATGCTGAAATCGAGAAGATCAAAGTTCGAAAGAATCCAACATGTCAAGCTTGTCAAGGAAAGTTCACCCACTTACAAAAAAAAGAACTGTTCATCTTGCACTACTGCAAAACCAAAGCAGCCTTAGAAGTAAAACCCTTGCGTCAATTAAACCTGAATTTGGAAAACATTAAGAAGTCGTACGCATTAGTCAGTGATGCCGGCTCGATCCTTGTCATTAAAGCAGAAGGCGAAGAAGTCGTCGTTCACAAGCAGGGCGTCTTGATGTTCAAGACGTTGAAAGATAAAGAGAAAGCAAAAAGGTTGACAAGAAAGATCTACGAGAGAGGGTTAAGTTGAGGATATCTTTCTACAATTTCATCTCTTTGCTTATGATCAATCCGCATGAAAAGAGGAGGATAAAACTTTAGCCAGGGTTCATTTGGGTTTATAGATGGTAAACCTGCAGGGGTTTTTTCAGGTATTCTAAAAGTTCTCCGACCCCAAAGAGCTACAGCTGTTGACAATAGTTCCCAAGTGCGATTTCTTGAACCGCGAAAGTTGCCATATAGCGCTGAACCGGAGCAGTAGCCAACATGTTCTCGAGTATAGGGCGAAAAGAGTAAGTTCGTTGCAAATTCGTCTGCTCCACCTTCAAATAAGGAAGCGTATTGCTTGGATGATGACTGTATTAATGTCCTACAACGTTTATAGCTTCGCCAGCTTGAGGGACTGTTACCTTCTGTTCTTGGCTCAGAATAAATGCGTTTGAGAGCTTCTCCCGTTTCAAGGATGGCCTCTGTTGGTTCATCGTATTTTAGTCCAAGTTCTGCTTTCACCTTCCTATGAACAGAATTTGCTTGATCTCTTCGGGTTTTATCCCAAGCAAGATCGTAATTACGCCAGGGGGGAACCCAGCCTGCAACCTCAGCTTCAAGCCCCTTCCGTTGAGCAATGCGTAAACATTCCATGACAAGGGCAGAGGGTGGGCTGATGCCATACATGGATTTAAAGCGGTGGTAATCACGCTTACGCTTTCGAACTTCTTTCAGGTCTTTGGCTGACTCTCCGCCTTTAATCTCATAAACCTTGAATGGGTCCATAGGGTAAAAGGAAGATTGAAAGATCTTACGGTCTTCCCGCCACATACTTAAGGTGATAAGACCGCTACCAAATTCATAAGGATGACGATGCATATATAATTCATAGTCATCAATCGATCTTAAGTGGATTTTCTCGTCTCTTGCAAAGGCTTCAAGGCCTTGCCCGAGTATTTGCTTGGTATGTGAATGCTGAGCTCTTACTGCCTCTATATTTTTGCAAAATCGAAAGGCTGTCGGGCCTAAGGGCAATTTATCCTTCCAAGTTTCTTGCATGAACTGATAGAGTGCAAGAATTGAATGCACGTCGTAATCATCTCTAAGAAAATTTTGCCAGCACCAGATTCGAGCCAGTTCAAGATCCGAGCTATTTAATCCATGAAACAGCGTTCCTTTTGTTTCGGGAAATGATTTCATGTTTCTTATCACTGTTTGAATAGCAAGTTCAAGTTCAGATGAGTGATGAGCAAGACTCCTAGAAAGTGGATCTTCTACGGCTATTGTTTCACTTGGTGAGGACATATGAAAAGAGTATTTCCTTTGCTTATATAAATATATCTATTATAACTACAAATAAGTAGTATCAAAAAATAGTAAAGTATTTAAACTCATGTATCATTATTCATGAGCATGTTAACCACCATCAGTAAAGGCTCTCAAATCACCATCCCCGCGGCATGGCGTAAGGAGTTAGACCTCAAAGCAGGGACTCGAATCGAAATGGAAAAAGAAGGCAAATCCATCATAATCAGGCCAATTGAAGGGAATTTGAAGAGGTTATTTGCAGAGGCAAAGAACAAAAAACCTCGTTACAATCTCACAGCTGAGCAAATGGACAAGATGATTGAAGATGAACTATTTAGACAGTAATATCCTGGCCTGCGCATTTTATGATAACCAAGAGACCAAGCGCTGTCAGAAGGCCATTGCAGAAGGAGGTGTTACAAATACCTTCAACATCATTGAAGCATTTCATATCATTGAAAAAGAGCTTAATAGGGAAGAAGCCAAGCAATGCATGCGAGAATTGTTAAAAGGAAATCTACAGATAGAAGCAGTCGATGCGAACCTATTATTCGAAGCTCTGAAAAGAATGAAAACGCATCACCTCAGCATTTTCGATGCCATCCATTATACATGTGCCTTGCTCAACCATTGCTCAGCCATCTTCACTTACGATAAAGACTTTAATGGATTAGATATTCCAAGGAAAGAACCATAATCGCATCAGGGCTTGGCCGACAGCTTTAAATCCTATTTCGAATTGCTATGGAAAATGAGTAAGTCAATTTAGAAAGCTTTAAATACAAATAAGCATTACTCGTAATGACAGGTCATAACATGGCCATTTCCGAAGAGGACGTCAAGTTCACCCAGCATGCAGCAGAACAGATGTTAGAGCGAGGCATTACCAAATCAGAAGTAATTCGAGTCATGCAGCGGGGAAGCAGAATCCAGCAAAAAGAAGGATGGCTAGTAGTTTTCGGAGGGGTAGCAGTGGCCTATCGAAAAATAAATAAAGACACATATCGTGTGAAAACGGTGTTTTGGCTATGAAATGTGATGAATGCAACGGGAAGGTTGTAAAGAAGAAGGTACCATTTAAGCATTTAGGAGTAGATTTAGGAAGATTCGACGCAGAAGTTTGTACGAAATGCGGTGAAACCGTCTTTTCAGCAAAAGAAGTGGAGAGGATTGAGCAAATATCTAAAGAAAAAGGAGTGTGGGGACTTTCTTCCAAGACAAAAGTAGGTGTTTCCGGTAATTCATTAGACATCCGAATCGACAAGAAAATAGCCGAGTTCCTTAAGTTGAAAAAAGGCACGGAAGTGACTGTTCAACCAGAAGGAAAAGACAAGCTAGCGATATACATTTAGGTAACACTATGAATCTTAAACCAGGCGCTACAGCTCCAAGCTTCTCATTACCCGATCAAACTGGCAAAATACACAAGCTTTCCGACTACAAGGGCAAGTACGTCTTGCTCTACTTCTATCCCAAGGATGACACGCCCGGTTGCACGACGGAAGCCTGTACGATCCGAGATAACTGGTCGAAGTTCAAAAAATCCAAGTTGAAAGTTCTAGGGATCAGCGTCGACAGTGTAAAAAGCCACGACAAATTCATCAAAAAGTACGACCTGCCCTTCACACTCTTAGCTGATGAAGAAAAGAAAGTAGTCAACGTCTATGGTGTCTGGGGTCCTAAGACCTTCATGGGACGTTTGTATCAAGGAACCGCTCGTTCTTCCTTTTTGATCGATCCAAAGGGCAAGATCGCCAAGATCTACGAGAAAGTAAAGCCCGATGAACATGCTGAAGAAGTCTTGAAGGATTTAGAAGAATTAAAAAAATAAAAATCCATCAACGAATGTAGGCATCCAATCCGTCTCTCGCCACATACGCACCAAAGGCTTGGCTGAATTCTGTGTCGTTCAACGCGCGTACAGGCCCTTCTTCCGGCTTAAGAACGATTTTCGTTCCTAGCTTTCGAGCGAGAGCAAGTCCGGAAGTATTCAGTTTGGGGAAGACGTTTCCGTGCCATTCCAGTTCGACAGGTTTTCC
>CAYOJS010000003.1:18491-18866 GCA_964404345.1 uncultured Methanosarcinales archaeon | reverse complement strand
TCTTTTAGGCCATCGAACACGTCCTTGCCAGTCATGTACACAGCAATGACATGTTTGCAGCCGCGGACCATGGGATTGGCTTGCTTGTGGTGTTGCACGCCCACAAAGGAGTGGTCTTTGCACGTGCAGTGGGCTTCCATGTTCCAGGCCCGAATTTCTCGTCGTTGAGGGTGGGTGGAAAGGGTGATGGGCACGCTATTTAATTCAACAATGTGTCTTTCACCATCGCCGTTCACGACACCAGTTTGGAAGGCACCGGCGTAGGGTTTTTTCTGTAAGACTTCTATGATGCCTTCTTCTTTTTTGGCTTCACGGTAGATTTCATAGCCTTTGGTTAAGGCAGCCCAGGTTGTGCTAACAAAGTGCCGATTCAAA
>CAYOJS010000003.1:14288-18481 GCA_964404345.1 uncultured Methanosarcinales archaeon | reverse complement strand
CGCTCCGAGAGTTCGCCGTTTTGTTTGTAATTGGCAATGAGTTCAGGATCTCCTTTGTACATTTTCCATCGCTGACTGCGAAGATTATCAATACGAAGTAAGACGTGTGCTTTTCGTCCGAGCATAGCATACGCTTCTTCCGATAGGTCCTTGCGCATCAAGTTGTTTTCATCTATAGGTACCGCCCATTGCGGGCCTACGATAAGAACTCGATTTCCTAATGCATCTAGTTCATTCACAAGTCCTGCATAATCCATAGCAGCACTGTATCGTGCAGCTCGCTCTTCCACCATGCATCGAATGGTTTTTTGCGTAATTCGGTTACTGTTAGGAAGGTGGTGTCGAGTGAGCATGGTTTCTAGGTTTTGTCTGGCTTTTTGTTCGGATGTGGTTTTCATGCTATTCACCTCAAAAGGTTTTAATATAAGAAAGGCAAAGAGGTATTTAAGAAGTTGTGGTGATGTATTTCACCACAATATTAATAAACCCACCATGCTCTTCTAGGCTTTATGTCAGAAACATTGCAGCAGCTCGGACTCACCAAAACAGAAGAAAAAATCTATCTCACGCTATTAGACTACGGCTCCATGCTAGCAGGGCCCTTAGCCCAAAAAGCAGGCATTCATCGACGGAATGTGTACGATGCTCTGCATAGACTCATCGAAAAAGGTCTTGTCAGTTACATCATGACCAACAACCGCCATTACTACCAAGCCGAGGATCCACAGCGATTGTTGGGCATGGTAAAAGAACGGGAAATCGGTGTCAAAGAACTCCTACCCCCACTAGAGTTAAAATTCCGGATGAGCCATGAAAAGCAGGAAACCTTGTTTTACAAGGGCAAGGAAGGCATCAAGGCCATCTTCGAAGATCAGCTGCGTGAGAAAAAACCGGTTTACATCATGGGCGGTTCGAAGAATGCTTCCGAGATCTTGCGGTACTACCTGCCTAGATATACCAAGCAGCGTCTGCAGAAGAAAATCCAACTGAATATTATTTATACAGGCAAGCGAGAAAAAGATAAAGGAACCCCTTTAGCGAAGACCCGCTCCTTGCCAGAAGGGTATGCCGGCCTTGCAGCCACCAACATTTATGGAGATAAGGTCGCAATCATCATCTGGACCGAAGAACCCATTGCCATCTTGATCAAGAACAAAGACGTGGCTGAGTCTTATATGAATTATTTCAAGTTGCTGTGGAACATTGCAAGGGATTCTTAACGGTCAATTTCTAGCTTATTTTTCTCTCAAATTCAAAGCCATTTCAATGCACAGTGTCAAAACCTTTATATATAATTACGTATTATTACATACTATGGAAGTCATCGCAAAAGTCAGTCGAGGCAGTAAGATGGACCAAATCTATCTTCCCAAGAACCGCTCCGGGCTTTATCCGGGTAGTTACGTCACGATTCACGCAATCGTACCCCCTAAAGCAAAAGAAACATTGTTCTTTTACAACGTCCGCCATCTAGAGCCGATCAAACATAAAATAGCGCAAGAAGTGTTCTCGATTGTCGACCAAAACGTCGAAAGCTACGACAATCTCATTCTTACCGGGTCTTTTCTTGAAAAAGGCTTCCATTTCAACGACTTAGATCTTTTGTTAGTTACTGAAGAAAAAATAGAAACGACCTCTTTAAAGCAAGCGTTGGAAAATGCTACCGGCATTCCAACCCAAATCTTAATCATCAGCGCAAAAGCCTTGCTCCTCGGGTTGGCCAGAGATCCTTTGTATCAAACCATACTCAGTCAGTGCATTGCGAAGCGAAGGATAATCCACCGATTTCAGCGAATCATTGATTATAGAATCCTAGACCTTCATTTACTTACAAGCGAAACATTGACATATAATTTTGATTTATTAGACGGCGAACAAAAATACAAGCTCACTCGCAACATGATTGCGATTCATCTATTCCTAAAAGGGAAAAAAGTAAGCCTTAAAGTGATAGACTCAGAGATTCAACGAAAATTCCGAATCAGTTCCGAAAAAATAAAAAAGAACACGATGGAGTCGAAAAGCTTCCGAAAAATCTATCGTCGCATTTATAATGAAACCTTTAACCTGATTTTGAATGCCGCAAAATCGCAACAAACTCATAGAGTTACTCATCGGAAATCTAGCGAACGTAATTCTACATCAAATATTAGAACAAGCCAGTGACGATCCAGATGTCACCCTTAAATATAGAAAAGAAATAGAAGCAAGTTGGAAACTCGCAAAGAAATACAGAGAGCAAATTCATCCACTAAAACATCCTTTTCCAGAAATACAGTTGGACACAATTCGAAAAAGGCTTCTAAATAAAGTTAAAGCTAAGCTCTCTATTCGAATAGCTAAAGGATACAAAAACCTATACGTTAATCAAGCTAAAAGATGGATCGATGAGGCTCTAAAAAAGCTCAATATTACCAAAGATTCCTAACCTTCTTGTGACGAAACTACTACGAAATGATAAACGCATAGAAAACTATAAATAGGACGAGCGATCTACGAGAGATAGAGGGAAAAGTTTGATAGGGAAAAATTCTTTACACAACCTGATAACCAAGGAGGTGCTTTTATGGTAACAGGAGTAGCAAAATTAGCAGAAATTAATTTGACAAGTCGTTTTCTCGACAATCCTCATCGAGGTCTCGTTTTAAGCCTTTCCAGTGGAGCAGTTCCTCGACAGTTTAGTTGGGTAATGGGCAGAAGTCCAAATAGTCAAAATCGACTCTATGTAGTGCAAGGAGATATTCTAAGGACGGAAGCAGCCGATCCGGCAAAGGTCGAAGATCCAAGACTAATCATATACAACGCTATGAAGATGACAAGAGTGCCACCACGCAGTTTTTACATTGTAAGCAATGGAGACCAAACCGATTCTGTCGATACCATGTGTACTTCGTTAGATTCGCCAGAGGCTGGTGTAGCTTTTACTTATGCCCTACGTAGTAGGCATTGCGAACCTGATGCACCGACTTTCACACCGAGAATCACGGGCGTTCAGGAATCCGATCACCTTGAGATCGCTTATTTCTCAGTTTTGAAAGCCGATCCTTTTGCCAGAGAAGCTTGGTTGACCACTATCAATACATATGGGTTAAAAAAAGATGATTACAGACAAGCTGGCATGTCCGAAAGCCAAGTCACAGAAGCTTTCAACCAAGCTGTAGGAGAAAAGTGTGGCTTGAATCATCACGAGTTTCCAACAATTCGAAACTTTTTCGAAGTTCCGTTACATCCGGGTTTCGGCGTTTGTTTGACCACTTACATGCCCGGTAGTAAGGAATTGCCTTCGTTTGAAGGTGAACCTTTTCCCGTTGTTTTAGGCGAAGAAACATTAGAAGAAACGATGCAATCCTTATGGAATCGTTTAGCACCAGAATGGCGCGTTGCCTTAGGCGGCCGTGAATTCCATGACGATGAATACCGAATGGCAACCCCCATCAATCGATTTGAAAAGGTACAATAATGAGACTCGAAGACATCACTCAGTTCTGTTATTTCTTAGTCGGTAGAGATGGAGAACGAGAAGTTTTCTCAGGACCAGTCATTCGGGGTAAGTATGGAGAAGCAATGGAAAATCCATCTGCACTAGCCGAAATAGGGGAAAAATTATTTGAACCGTTACATGGCGATCGAACACTAGGCTTCGTAAATCATCTTGACATTCTAAGCGCCACCCATCTGCTACTCACAACAGGCGGAACAAATATACTAAAGCATACAGGCCCTTGTGGTGGAGCATATGGCTTTGGACCTGGGAAAGAAGACGAAGAATACGCAGCAGCGAGCTCAGTAAACGAAGTAGCCCGTTTTGGTGGGATCATTGGAGTTCCTCGTGTCACTTTAGCTTCCGCCACGGAGATGGTGGGTAAAACAGGTAAAAGGCTTCAAGATGCAGTCGTCGCACTTGAATTTGAAGAGGGTGCTGTGGGTAAATTACTAAGTGCCAACAGACCGCCACTTGTATATCGTTTAACAAACCCAAATTTTGATATTTATCCAATCGATATTCAACCAGGGATAAATGGCTGGGTTTTGCAGGAGCGCATCCCTCCCCCAATAAGAGAAGAATTGCTGCTTCCTAAGGAAGTGGACCCAAGATTAGCAGGCAAGGCGCGCATAGAAATCACAGATAAAATGAGAGACGATTTGGTTTATGGGTTCAAGATGGTAGGTGCAAGACATTCAAACGCCATTTG
>CAYOJS010000003.1:8689-14278 GCA_964404345.1 uncultured Methanosarcinales archaeon | reverse complement strand
AGCAGCTTATCAAGCCATGGAAAACGCGGTAGCTTATTACTTGATTAAGTACTTGAGTGTTCCTAAAAATCAGATTCCTAATAAAATCCCAATAACTTTATACATGGTTTCAGATGGATTCTTCCCAGATGCGGCCGCTTTGAGAGTGGCTACAGATAAGCATGAAATTTGGAAAGTGAAGCAGCGAACGGCTTGTATGCCCTACCAAACGCAAGGGCTAGAATTATTAGATAAAACAGGCTCTATTGCTACATTGCTTGAGCAAGAAGATTGGTCAAAGAGAGTTCCGCAGAGACTTGTTAGAAAGTTAAAGTATATAGCAAAGCGATTAGACATTCAGGTGCCAGTCGTGCTAAACCCTGGAAAGCCAAAAGTGGATGATGATCTAAAAGTATATGAATTTGCAGATGAAGCGAAAGTCACTATGTTAACTCCTATGCGAAACGGTCAGCACATGCGTAATTTCAAGCATGGAAGTCTCCCTGCCTATCTCGTCCGTGCCGCATAAGTATAGATAATTGCGCTAGATATATAATATCAAAATGCAATTATCTATTCCATAAACTGTGCCTAAATCTTTGGTCCTCTGCACAGTTTATGATACCTTTAAAAACCCTTTATCCCTTCTATAATTCATTGGGCCAGTGGTCTAACCCGGTACTTTGCTTGGTACCCAAGTAAGGCTGGAGATGACGCTGCCTTCGCAAGGCAGAAACTTCGGGTTCAAAGTTCCTCGTACAGCTCAGAACTTTGAACCGCGTAGTTGCTAACGCAACTCCGCTGTTTCAAAAACCCTCGCTGGATAAGGATGAAAGTCCCGACTGGTCCACTCCAAGTGGCCAGTGTGCCAAAAACAGAATGTTTTTGAGCACGACTGGTCCACCTTTTCTAATTCGTAGTCTTTACTACACCCAGTGTTATTATACCAAACGCAAAATGATTTCTGTGTGTGGACACTCACATTTATCGACTACAAAAAGAGAAAAGTGCTTCTGTCAAAGGAAAGATGGAATCATATTCAATATCACGAGGAAGCGCCTCCAACAATAGAGGAGATCATGGACGTGTTAGCGTATCCAACGACCGTAAGAGCGTCAGTAATGGATGGACGCATCCGTTATTACCATTACAACAAGAAATACAAAAAATACGTATTGGTCGTAGTAAGCTATATAAACTTGGAAGGATGTATAATTACAAGCCATTTTACGAGCAAGATAAAATGAAACTGCACATTTATTATGACGATTTCGGAGATTATCTAGAAATCTATACAGGGAACCATAAACAGCATGAGTTCATAAACTTGACAGGGGACACCTTTGAGTTGCGAGATAAGAAAACAAGGCGTACCGAGGGCTTTGCCATTCATGCTTTTAGAAAGCAAGCAAGGGAATGGTTGAAGGTCAAAAAGGTCGGTTTTCACTACGACGAACCAGGCGACTTGCTTGAAATAGGAGTGGGAAGGCCTGTTCAGGGTTGCTTAAAAAATGTGGGTAAAGGTATTTTCCAAAGGACCAATGCAAAGTCAGGAAAGACCATTGGCCTGGTCATTCAAGGGTTAAAAGCCAGGACGAAAAAGACCTTAGAAACCGAGATTGTTCTGCCTCAGAAGATCGAGTTGAGTCATTAACATTCTTTCTAAGAAGGGGCTCTGTCCGGAATCGTAGAAAAAGCTATACTAGCGATTAAGACGCTCCTCTAAGCTATAAAGAAACAGTATACAGATTCGACCCATTCCGGACAGAGCCTAAGAAGGATGAATGTTTATATATCCCCCAATTTCTCTACTAGAAATGTCTCAAGATCAGCACTTCATGATTGACAAAGACCTCCTAAAAGAAGTGGCCGAAGCAGCAGACATATTGCCTACTGACCGTATCCTCGAAATCGGGTCCGGCCATGGAGAGCTCACACGCCTTTTGTGCAAAAAGGCATCTGTCATAGCTGTAGAGTTAGACAAGGAGCTCGTAAAAGCCTTTCCTCCGCTCGAAAGCGTGAAACTAGTGGAAGGCAATGTGTTGAAAATATGGAATCTTCACCGATTCAATAAAGCGGTTGGCAACATTCCGTACGCCATCTCCGAGCCCTTGTTGTGGCTCATCTTGAAAACGTCCTTAGAACGCGTCGCTCTAGTGATCGGGAAGGACTTCGCTGATATCTTGTTCGGCAACTCCAAGTTAGGCATCTTAGCAAAGGAATTCTACGATGTAGAACTCATCAAAGCCATTCCTAAGAAGGCTTTCTTCCCTCATCCAAGAGTCGACTCCGCCTTGATCCTGATGAAGCCTAAGAAACCAACCAATCCTCTACTCAGAGAGTTGGTTCTTCAATCCGATAAGAAGATCAAGAATGCCTTGGAAAAAGCCTTAGAGAGCAATTACACCCAACGAGAAGTGAAGGAAAAATTAAAGCCTTTAGAGCCTCTGGCCAGTGAAAAGATCACTCAGCTTTCAAATGAAGAGTTTGCCAAGTTGATTCAGTTCCTGAGCAAGCTTTAAATAGAGGATAAAAAGCAAAGAAGCCATGCGTCCCTGGTTTTTCTTGGTGTTAGTGATTTTCCTACTGAGTTGTACAGCTGCTCCTGAACAATCTCCGATCAAGATATCTGCACCGGAAAAACCGGTAGAAAAAGAACCTGTAAAAACCGCAGAGCCCGTAAAAGTCGTAGAGCCTCCAAAACCCGTGATCCAACCATTAATCGTTTCCTTGAAAGCAGGAAAAGTCTCTTCCGAGTTAAAGCTAAGCACGATGGTTCGTTGTACAGCATCCGGTGGAGTAGAGCCTTACCGATACACATGGAAAGGGGCTGAGTGCAACGATGAATCATGCCCAGTTATACTGTCTAAATTAAGTTCTTATGATGTAACCTGTGAAGTGCAAGACGCAAAGGGTTCAAAAGAGGCTAAAACAATAACATTACTGGTTGATAAGGAACATCGCACCGTTCAAGCAGTTATCGCATTAGGAGATAGCCTCACAGCAGGATATGGTTTGAAATCTCCGGTTTCGACAGCTTGGCCAGTTTTATACGCTCAATCCTTCAAAAAGGCTCATGTCTACAATTACGCGATTTCCGGCGCCACAACGTTCAGTGTCAAAGACTATCAGCTCAAATTCTTCTGGGACGATTCAAAAAAATTCGATCTAGACAGCGAGTACAAGCTTATCTTTTTGTGGATCGGTTCCAATGATGTAAAGAAACTGTTCGATCCAATCGTTTTCCAGCAAAACTACGAGGCCATTGTCGATCAGCTCATGTCCATTCCAAACAAAGACTTAATCTTGATGACCATTCCCGATGCTTCCAAGCTTCCAGTAGCAGAAGGAACTGCTTCTCAAGTGAATCAGTTTTTAGGCAACCTAGGCCTCAAAGGCAAAGTCGATGTGGGCGAGATCAGTAAGGAAGTCATCGGCACATACAACAAGGCCATTTGGATGACGGCAAAGAAGTACAACCTGCCTGTCTTTGACATGTATCCTTTCTTAGAGTCCTTCAAACCCGAGTGGATCACCCAAGATCAATTCCATCCCAATGAAATCGGGCATGAATTGATTAAAGAGAGAATAGTCCAAAAGATGAATGAGACGTATCCGTTAGTGGTGTTTGATTAAGAGTTCAAAATTCCTTTCAAAGCCAGATAATAGTTTTCCAAGGCTCTCAAAGAAGTCATCTCATGGTTAGTATGGTAACTGGTAGTAGGAAGCTGAACCGTTGCCCCATTAAGCCTTCCTTTAGTTTCTTCCACAACTCGACCTAATTCAGTGGTGCCAAGTTTCGCAGGTTTTTTATCAGCCGGGAGAGCAGCGTTTTTTGCTCTGATGACTTCATCTTTCATGTCGTATTTAATTCCAAGTTGACGGCATCTTTTTTGTAAACGAGCTACTAAATCCGGATTAAATACTCCATGCTGGTCTTCATTTCTAAGCGCTAAAAGACCTTCATCAAGGGGGTTGTTTTCCTCATACGGCGTCGTGTCGATGGTCACAATTTCATGGCTCTGAATATCTCGCTGAGTTAGGTAATCAGCTATTTGTTTCCAGCTTTTTTCGATTTCTTCTCCGGCAGGAAGAAGTAAAGTTCCATCAAATCCGTCTTCTACTAATTGGCGTGCAACAGCAACACTAATGGCGTTATCAATCTGAGAGGAAATTCTTCCACCCTCAACAAGAAGAGGAGAGAGATAGGATATGGGTGTTCCAGTAGGTAGGCCTGATAATCCAGAGACATCAAAATATAGATTTTTATTAGGGTGATCCACTGCAAAAGCAGTTACTTGACCTTCAGCAAGTTTTTCACCCGTATCAGGGTTATAAGCATAAACAGATTCTCCAACCGGTCGTTCACCTAACTTCTTGAAAAAAGCTTCACCTTGGGCAGGTGGCTCTCCAAGTTTTTTATTGGCATAGAACTGGGCATATTCAATCGCTCCAGTGTCATTAACGACCATTCCGTGGCGATCAATGTGCGCCGTTAAAATCTTAGGGCTGCTCAATCCAGCTCTTCGAACGACAAGTAGTCGATCATATTCTTCTACATTGCAGCCAGCAGCTCGGAAATCAGCAGCTAAATGTTGGATAAACGGTTTTTCAAATAGCACAACCGAAGGTACCTGCAAGTAGTCTCTTGTTTTTTCAACGATGCGCTCAATGCTCATCTTAACTCACCGCCACCAAGTACATGGCCTGGGCCCATCCCAGAGGAGTGTTTTCATTGAATTGCTCTCCATCTCCTAGATACAATTCAGGCAGTTCTCCATCTGTCGTCATGACTTCATGCGTCTTAGCTAAGTAATACTTATATCTCTCTTTATTCCCAAGGTCCTTGTAAATCTTGGCCAGCCAGGGGAATCCCATGGTCCAGCTCGCTTCTTTGCCGTCTTGGGCGTAGTACCAGTCTCCAGAGTGGCGAATGACACCTTTATTTCGGACAAGTTTGGTTTCTACATCATGAAGAATGGCATCGCGTTGTTCAGGCGTCACAATATTATAAGGATAGATCAGAGTAAGTAAGGACAAATTGGTCTCTTTACTGGCAGATTCTCTAGGGAGCATCGCATTCAATGCTTCCAGTCCTTTCAAGTACAATTCATCCGGCACATAGACCAATTTCTGTACTTTAATCAGTCCGGCAACACAGGCTCCGATGCTAGAGGCATGAACTTCTTCAGCGTCTTCCCAGATACCGTGATCTGCATCTTGCCAGTACTGGATGCTTTCTAAGTAATAAACTAATTTTTGTACAATGCGATAGTCATGGTGATCTCTCAAAACAGCAATTCCTTTTTCATGCAATTCTCCGATTTTGAACAGCAAGGCGCCAACAGCATCGTTTTGCTTGTTGCCCCATTCATTGGAGTATTCATCAAACGTAACAGGATGGTATCGGGCATGAATGTATTTGTGCTTGGCATCCGGCTTCTCGCGGATGGCCCAGTCAATCTTATACTCGTGTTTCAGAAGGGCATCAAGCAGGGCTTGATAGGTCTTAACAGCTCCGATAGCGTCAAACTGTTCCATACCAATGGCTTGGTAGATGCTATCTCGAATCCAGGCTTGATAAGCGTAGTGCGTTTTATCCGCTTTGCC
>CAYOJS010000003.1:0-8655 GCA_964404345.1 uncultured Methanosarcinales archaeon | reverse complement strand
TTATAGAGTACTATAGAGTGATAAAAAGAGTAATATTTATATACTAAAAAAGACAAGAAACCTATATGACCTCACCAGCATATGACATTATAACAAACATCCCTTCACAAAATCCCATTCCAGAGAGCACCATAACTAATTATCATCCAATGGGTATAGAAGCAATCATAAGCAAAGTGCAAGGTGTAAATTCAACTCTAGGGCTCGATGGACATGCACTTGCAGAAAAATGGAACCTTATTCCAGAAGCAGGTAATCTATTGGACGCAATTATTCTTGGAGGAGAGATTGCAATAGGCGTAGCCGCTCTTGTATATGCCAGTCGCCTAGCAAAAGAAGGGTTAGTCATGTTAGAAGAAAGAAACGATGCTTTTTTCTTGAAGAAACAGCAAAGAGCTTACGAAACGCGATTCAGTAATGACAGACCTCAGCGAAGGAAAGCACCTCGATGGAATAAAAAAATGAGAAGGTTTCTCTCCTTATGTCCCGATGAAGTTCAAAGAAGGTATGCAAAATTAGTTATTCGCGGGCTTATAGCTCATGCACAAAATCCTTACGATCTATTAGACTCCATGGTAAAAGATCAAAGGGATAGGGATTCTCCAGATTATGTAGCAGCCACATTTAGAAGGCATGCAACCCCACAACATTAAATCAATAAGCAATTCCTATTTTTTAAAATTTTTGATTAACCAATTAAGTTAAATCTACACAAATCGCACCTTCAATTCCGGTGCCACTTTCTTTATGATGCCGAAGTCTTTGTCTTTTGTGACAATCATTGCCGAGCGATTTAAGCACATCGAAGCAATGATAATATCCATAGCACCCACAGGTGTTCCTTTAGCCCGAAGTTGTTCAGCCAATCGTATAGCTCGTTGATAATCCGAATAGCGCGGAATCTCAACATCAAATCTTTTTTTAGAGGAAGGAGTATGTTCGATGAAGGTAAATATCGTCACAGTGCCTTCTTTTCTACCGATCGCTACGGATGTGTCAAGTATTTCGTTCGTTTCCATGCTTTCTTTCTCACTTTCTTGTAAAATTCGATGGATTCTTTTTCGTCTGCAGCAAGTATACTTTGCTGTGTTTCTAGAGGGAGCGTCTTAAACAAGTCTTCTGCTTTGATTCTTCCTCCGATTAAGACGGTCTTCTCTATAATGCTCTGTCTTGCTACTTCGCTCCATTTGATCTCAGGGTGCCTTTTCATTTCCTTGTACACGTCGTCAGGTATGCTTAGGGTAATATGTGCCATACATACTATACATATTTGACATATTTAAGTATTTTTCGGTCAAGAGGGCAAAAATAAGGGTGGATTGAAAGGCTGAAGTGCAAGTTCTTTCTCCAGCATATAAACCGACGGAATATTAAGAGAGGAGAGAGCTAACTGAACCGTTGGTAAATACCTCCAGTCTCGTCCCTTCCAAGCTTCATGCATTCGCTCTAGGCAAGCCATGTACTCTTGCCGTTCTTCTTCGTTCAAAAGCCGTTCCAATGGTTTAGGGTGTACCCTTCGTTGTCGAAACACGGCAGGCTCTCCGCTAAACACGGCCTTTCCGTTGCCCAGGTGATTGGTATGCACTCCAACGACATATTCCCTTCCATCCTCGGAATAATAACTATGAACCATGCGTTGAATCAGAGCCGTGATTTCATGGCTCATTCGCCATCTGGTTGACATACGGAGCAATGCCTTTTTTGACCTGTTTAACATCAAAAGAAGCAGGCATCCTTCCGCAGACAACAGCTGAACTCAACGGAACAACCATGTGCTCTCCGCCATGATCACCCAAGACATACAAAGTATCCATGCCTTGTAAGTCATGCACCTCTACGCCTTGTTGTTGCAAATAGCAATGCAACCCAGTAAAGTCTCGCAAGCGATGCGTTTCCGGATGAATCCCTATAACTTGATTGGACTGCATCTGAGTTTGCTCGTAAAAATCCATGCACAGCCAGTCGGGCGGGTTCGTCACAATCCACACCATGCCTTTGTAATGGGTAAAGGCAGGAGTAATCTTTTCTAGTTCAGCCGCGTTAGCTTGGTACAGTCCTCGTCTAAAATCAGGTTGTCTCGTCATGGCTGGAGTCACTTCAGCTGTAGAGCAGCCAGCTTCAATGCAGATAATAACCAAGTCTGTTTCCTGAGCAATCAGTTCATAACCAACAGACCGCACGTGTTCAGCCACGATGTCTTCTACGGAGCATGTAGGTCGCTTTCTCCCATAGAAAAAACGTCGTTCCCAGGAAGCATCAGATAAATGTTGCTCAAGAACTTCTTTGATGCCCTGCTGAAAGAAAGAGTCAACACTAACTTGACTTCGACTATTGACCAAAAGACGATCAGGAAGGCCTTTTTGTCCAAGGTTTCGAAAGAGTTCTTTGCCAATCCGATAACCAAGAGAAAGGTCATGGTGTCTTCCGAGTCCAATGATTCCAATCGAAGGCATCTCAGTAAGAGTAAAGAGGTCTTTAATATGCACTCCGCAGAAATTTCCGTAATGCTTTCGTGAAAAACAACAGTTTTCTCAGAAAGCCGAATTTCATCCATAAACTCTGATATTCTTCCGTTTTTTCGACGAGAATCTATTTTAATAAGTCCTTATCACGAAATGGAATGGAAGAAATCTTAGTGGAGGCAGGGCTTACAAAAAACGAAGCCAAAATATACGGAGCTTTACTGCAAAGCGGAGCTTCATGCGTACGTGTTTTGGCAAGAGAATGTCGTTTATACCGTTCGTGTGTTTACGACGCCTTGGATCAGCTCGGCAAAAAAGGCTTAGTGGCTTTTACAGAGAAGGATAAAATCCGTCAGTTCGAAGCGTTAGACCCTGAAAGTCTATTGCTCTGGTTTAAGGAGAAAGAAGCCCTCCTTCAAACATTGGTGCCTAAAATAAAGCTAGAGATGACGCTCAGAGAAGAAACTCCTTGCAAAGCCTCAGTCTCAGAAGGGGTTAAATCCTTTCGGGTCATTTTGTTTCGCTGGCTGGAAAAGAAAAGCCCTATATTAGTATATGGCGTTCCTAAAAACGTTCCAGGGATCGTGTGTCATTTCATCGATCTGTTTCATAAGGAACGGATCCAAAAGAAGATCTGGATGAAGCACATCTACAATGAAGAAGCATCCGATCGTATCCAATACCTGAACACCTTGCCTTATACAGTAGCTCGTTGTCTGCCAAATAAGTTCAGTAGTCCCGTTTCAACAATGGTTTGTAAGGATGAAGTCATGTTGATCTCTTGGCAGCCCTTAACCTTGATTCGCGTCCGAAATGAATCGTTAGCGAAAGCATACGCAAAATACTTCGAGATTTTATGGGAAAAGGCTAGGAAGCCGAAAAAATGAAAAACCTGATTGAAGAGTATGATCGAGCAAAGTTCAACATCATTAGAAAACTGTATGCAAAAAAGAAATTCAATAAAGGGCATTTATTATACGAGCGTTTGGAAAGAACCCTTCCAAGTCATTTAAGGGGTCTTGCCAAAGCAGTGTTAAAGGACCTCATAAAAGAAGGCCCGTTGTCTGGTACGGAAGAACAGAACATGGTGATGCCTTTCAGCTGAATATGGATCGACTAAAAGAGGTAGAAGAGTTATTAGCTACAAGGGAGAAAGTTAATTATTATAGCCCTTATAAGCTATAAATAGAAAGTTTTAAATAAGGAAGAGCATTGGAACAAAATATGGAAGATAAAACAGCCTTTTTAGAAGTGTTCGGAGACACCCCTATTTTACGAGTCTTGGACTTTTTTGTGATAAACGAAGACTTTGATTACAGCATGAAGGACATTGCTCGCCATTCGGAAATTGGTTATGCCACACTAAAGCTCATTTGGCCAAAATTAATAGTTCATGGAATTGTAAAACAAACGCGAAAAGTGGGAAAGGCAAAAATGTACCAGTTGAACCATGATAGCAAAACAGTAAAAATATTCAAACAACTCTATTGGGAAGTCACAAAGAAAGAAGTACATCAGTTCCTTAAAGAAGAGGAAAAAAAAGAAAAAAGAAGCAAGAAAGAAAAAATAGAATTAACGACGTAAATCCTAAGCCTTCCCGAGCGTCTTTCCGCCAGGCTTCCAATCCATCGGGCATAGTTCTCCCGTCTGTAAGGCCTTCAACACGCGCAGTGTTTCATCTGCATTTCGTCCGACGCCCAAGTCCGAGATAACCATATATCTCAAAATGCCGTCGGGATCAATGATAAAGGTTCCTCGTTGAGAAACACCCTTTTCTTCATCTAGAACATTAAACCTTCGCGACATGTCTTTGTTGAAGTCACTCAGCAAAGGAAATTTGAGTTCTTTGAAGTCGCGTTCAATCCAGGCTTTGTGGCTATGCACACTATCCACGCTACAACCCAACACAACCGCTTTGTACCTGTCAAACTCCGCGTGCAGAGCATCAAATCCTTTAATCTCTGTGGGGCAGACAAAGGTAAAGTCCAAGGGATAGAAAAACAGCACAATCCACTTGTTTTTGTAATCGTTCAACTTGACACGGCTAAATTGTCCTTTAAAGCAGCTTTCCACTTCAAAATCTGGGGCTCGTTCTCCAACTTTAATCATATTAAGTACCTCCTTAGAATACTTTTAAGAGTAATTCCACGCTGATTTATATCATTTTCGGCTCAAAGGGTATATACAATTATACGTTCTAGAGGGTAGGCTTTTAAGAAAGAGATCCTCAAAAAGGGGAATGATTTCCAACCCGCGCCCGTCCTGGGTTCCAAAAGAAGTGTATAAAGAATCAGAATGCACGCGAGTGGTCGTATTGCACTGGGGAGAAGCTGATAAAAGAGAAGGAAGCAACCGAACCGATCCTTTGGAGTTACTTGTAGTAAAACAGGAGCGTCTGGAACCCATCGAAGACTTCACGCGCTTAACTCCTAATCGCCTTGACGAACGCCTGACACGAGCGTACGAGTTCTATGAAAGAAGGGCCCCAGAATTGAGAGCGTATCAGCGAGGGAAAATCCAAGTGTTAACCTTAAAGGAAGCTTATGGCCTCCAAGCAGCCTAATTTTAACTACTCTAAAGTAGCTCAAAAGCGAAACATTTATATAGGAAAAGATCTTATTCTCGTCTATTGGAGGGTTACCATGAAAAAGCTCGTATTCCCAATTTTGTGTGTCCTAGCAATCATGCTCTTAGCAGACTCAGCTAGTGCCTTAATTGTGCCCAGCGCCAGAGACTTGATTCGCCTTCAACTCTTGTATAAAAATCCGAATGCAGAACCCATCTACTTCCGAGCTGGCTTGATCAGCAACATCTATGGTGACTTGCCTGCTAAGTACAGCCCTCAAGATGGCCAAATCTACTTCCCGCATTACAATCTAGGGCCTTATGGACAATTAGCCTACGGCCCAAATGACTACATCATTTACGGAAATGCCTATGGAAATCCGGGAACCTACACCAGTGCAAGTTATGCGGGTTACTATCCTGAACAAAATTACGGTACCTATAATTACAATTGGCCCCAATACAATCAAGCCTATAGCTCCTATGGAAACATGTACAATGGCTATCCTTACGCTTTGGGCTACGCTGGATTCGGCGGTTATAGTGGATACAATGGTTATTCAGGCGGATACGGGATTTATTCCGGCGCCAACTTCGGTGGCAGCCAATATGGAAGTAATATCTACACAGGCTATGGCGATAATATCTACCCTGGACCTTTCGGAGTAGGCGGAGATTACCCATTACAGCAGCAAATGCCAGCCGGTTGGACAAATCCCAGCGCATAATGATATCTAGTTTTTTTACCTTCTTATTTTCTAAAAACCCTAACTTATTTTATACAGTCCAATCATCTGTAATAATTCCACAAACCAGATCTTTACATAGCCCAAGTAAGGAATTCTAAACACAGCCTCGCCATACAGAACACGTTGAGGCACATATGTCTCATCCAACGGATGGAATAAATCACCCTTGATCTGATCTTGATTGTAGTCGCCCTTCGTTTCATAGAATAACTGCCCTTCAAAAGGTCCTTTGTCTTGATGAATGTCCACCACACGATGGATAATAGGATAGGGCAAGCCGCTTTGGAATACGATGACTTCTCCTTTTTTGACATCCGCAGCTTTTGTTCCGTACAGCACCATGATGTCACCTTTATTAAAGCCATTCTTAAAGGGGTATTGTTTGAAATCATCATACGTAATGCTTCGTCCTAAGTACCACAATTGCTTCTCCTGCCACCATGTGTCAAACTCAAGGCCTTTGTGTTCCATACTATCGGAAACAACCGCTACAACAGGGTAAGGGGTGACCAGGATCCAACCCAAACCTGGGTAGATGATGAATTTAATGATCACATAAGCTAGAACAATGTTCACGAGCCAGCTCGCCCAGCTGTCATCGTACCAGATGAAATCCCAGGTCTTTCTGAGCCAGTGCTTTTCCTGTGCCATACAATCTTGTCTTCCAAGCTGAATTAAAAAGCTTGCGTTTTAGGCACACCTAACGAAGGCCATCGAAAACTATTTAATTTCAGACGCATTATCCAGCATTGAATCCTTGCTTTTTAGGGATTTAGTCGCTGCGGACGAGATCCACAGTGAACAAAGTTCACTGGGAGCCAGAATTCCAGTGGAATTCTGAGCTTCGAACTCGTATGTCAGGACGACGCGGTTTTTCAGACCGTTGAGCTCATCAATGCTCAGCCGCAGCTCTTACTTTTTGTTTGTATTTTTCTGGTTTTATTATAAAGATGCTCGTCTATTTTTCAGTACTTCCTCGGATAAAATGAAAATTTTCCGGAGAAAGTGAAGAGATTTTGTCGCGGCCATAAATATTTCACATTTAAGATCAGATATAAGCTCTTAATTTCTGCCATGCCAACAGCACCAAATCCAACGCCTTGCTCCGAAGCGCGTAGCGCTTCGCCCATTCCTCCCACTGTCTGTATTTCTCCCCAAATCGCCCATCTCCAGTAATCGCATGCAAAATCTTCAACTGAGGTAGTAACGTCTTATGATGATATCTTCTTCCAGAATAGAAGATCTTCGCATCATCATACCGACTCCATTGGAACCATCCCAAATCCAAGTCATACCGATCTAAGTTCTTAGCAGCCGTGTCTTGACCTTGTTCAAAGAGTCTCTTAACCTGTTTGTCTTTCGTATATAGATAGTACTCCCAAAGTCCAATCAGCGCGTACAAAAAGCCGTTTAAGACTCGGCCATGAGAAAGCGTGGCGGGGAATTCCAAGTACCAAGAATCGCCCTTTTCATCGGTTTCCAACACTCCACCTGTCTTATGATAGTCTGTTTCAAAGCTTTTCAGAATCTTCTTGCAAGGTGCTAAATACTTCTTGTTCTTCGTCAATGCATGCGCCCGAATCAACACACTCAATCCTTGGCCTTGCGCAATGCAAGATGCCCAATCATACGGCTTCTTCCATGTGTAGCCAGCAATGTGCATCTTCCAAGTATACGGCCAGTACGCTAGATTGTCTTGAACCTTGAGGTTTTCCAGCAACCAATTCGCGTGCCGAAGAAAAGCTTCTTTAGGCTCATTTCTTTTTGTCTGCGCATATTGATTATATTGGCAAAGAGCATATTGCTGTACCGCAATGGGAAAGTATCGCTTGGCAGAACCCCCCAAGCCCGTAAATTGAAGATGAATAATGTCTCGTTCGTCAAAAGTAAAGTAATACAAAAGCCTTGAAATCAAGCTCATTCGACCAAAGTCAAAGGCTTGTTCAGTCTTGGCAAGTTCCGGGTAAAAGGCAGAGTGCATGAGAGAAAAGAGCAAAACCTGGTTTAAAAATATGCTTATAAAGCCTAGTAGAGGACAAAAATAAGAGGCTTTTATCCTCTGCTAGGTACGAGTGAAGGAATCAACAACCTCGGCCTAAAGGTCGAGGTATGTTGGTCACAAAAAGCATACATCTAACCGAGGTTGTGACCTCAACTCTAAAAGAGTTGGGTCCCAGCAAGCTTCGCTTGCTGAGGAGTCCAAAAGGCATACCTCGACTTAAAAGATGAGGTATGCTTTTTGAGAAACAATCCAATGAGTAGGTTTCCTTCACACAGCATATGATCTTTTTCTCGTCGATCACCTGAAACTTTATAAATCGTGTCGCGTTCGCTTTTTTGACATGAAATTTTGTGTGAAATGCGGCAAAACCATCAGCACAGGCGTTTTCTGTCTAAAGTGTAAGACTCCGCAAGTAAAATTTGAAGATCTGACCCTAGAGGTGTGCGCCTGCCGAAGGGTTCACGATAGAGGGCAGTGGCTTCCAAAGGACTTAAACGTCTTGGTCCGGGATATGATCCACAAGCAAGCGAAGTCCAATGTGGAAGTCAATATCGATTGGAATGATTTAAAGAAGGGCAAAAATCTCTTTAAAATCAAGGTAGATAATGAAGGCGATAAGCATATGGTGCCTCTTTGCATTGCCGTTCATCAGTGCGATGTCTGCCAGCGCATGAAGTCCGGCTATTTTGAAGGCGTCTTGCAGTTAAGAAACAGTTCCGAAGAAGTCGAATTATTTATCGACCGTGAAATCGCAGCCCATAAGAATAAGGGCATTTTCATTTCAAAACGAGTCCCCTATCGAGATGGGGTTGACTTATACTTATCCGATCAGCATTTCTTGCAGAGTCTTGGGAAAAAGCTTTACGAATGCTTTGGC
>CAYOJS010000002.1:30109-31529 GCA_964404345.1 uncultured Methanosarcinales archaeon | reverse complement strand
ATGCTCTCAGCCAGCTTGGCGTATGGTATGACTATGATTTGGAAAAACCTGCTTATGCGGGGATTGTTGGAGAAAAGGAAAGGTATCCTGATTCGGCTGTTACTTCCTTAACTCCTCCCACCAGTTTGGCTGCAACAGTTGGGTTACCTGGAGTGCCTGTAGCTAGTTGTCAGGTGGATGCGCCGAGTCAAGAATTCGTAGGCTACCGATGCGCCCCAGAGGGTACCCCAAAAATTACAATCGCAGATAACCAGCCTTATGCCGATTCTTGTGAACCTGAAGATATCAATAACCTCCTCCAAGACCGATGGCCCTTCCCTCAAGGTGGGGGGTATTATCCTGTCTACCGATACCCGTTGTCCACTCAGCAATTGCAAAAAAAGAATCCTTCCTTGCTAGCCTATAGCTCTACCCTAAGAAGTGAAGAACAAGGATACCTAAAAGGCACAGACCAATGGCAAGTCGGGAAAACCGTGTTCCTCCCCGAACCTCGCGCAGACCAAGGAAACCTGATGTACCTTTACTACCCCAAAAACCATCCCAAACATCGGGAAGGATACGGAGATGAGATCTGGACCAACGGAAAAATTGAATGGGAAGAACATGTGATCGGGTGCGAGAAATGGCTTACGTACACTACTCAAGAAGACCAGACTTTACGAGACATTGCTCATGAAGTCTATGGAGACCCTTCGCACGCAAAAGAACTGTTCGAGACGAATCGGGACTATTTACCGCCCGACTTTACTGTAGTGGATCTATTGCCCCTGGGCACACAGGTTCTTTTCCGAGAAAATCCCCACCTGCTTTATGAGCGCAAAAAATCCAACCAAGCCCTTATAAAACTCCAAAAGTATAACCCAATCCATGTTATTGATGCCACTAGCTTTGCCACCCCCTCTGCCAAGAGCCAGATTGACCAGAAAGTATCCAAAGACACCACCGTCCTCATTTTAGGACCTGAAGACAATGCAGAAAACTACCTTGGCGGAATAAAAACACCCCGATATATTATCCTGCGAGTCGACCCTCAACAAAAAAAGATTTTGGACATTCGCTATGGGCAAAGAACACAAGAAACCAGAAGCTGCGGTAGAAGTTCAGACTCTAAAACGAATGCGGTCGAGAAATCTAAATTTTTAGATGATAGCCCTGCTGGAAGTTACGATTATACCCTGGTTTCTGAGGGGAAAAAAGATGTATCCGTCCCCGCACCATTTAATGGGGTGGTTACTCGCTCTGAAAGTGGAAATGGTTACGGAAACTGGATAGAGGTTCAAGGCCCTGAAATGACTTGGCGATTCGCCCATCTGAGCCAGAGAGACGTACAGAAAGGCCAAGAAATCGTCCGTGGCGAAAGTTTGGGCATTCAAGGGAGTACAGGAGAATCTACCGGCACCCATGTTCATACAGAGATATG
>CAYOJS010000002.1:22653-30099 GCA_964404345.1 uncultured Methanosarcinales archaeon | reverse complement strand
AGCCTCTTACCAAAACGGTGCAGCCGCCTGCCTTAAGAATGAATTTTGCGACCCAGAAAAACAGATCTGCGTTAGTAGGTGCAAACACGAAAGAGGCGGTGAAGGATATGACTGCGCCTGCAATCAAGCGCGCTGCGATGAGATCGGAGACAAATGCATTGCAAACCTTTGCCCAAGCGATCTTTACTGCTGCCAAGATAAGCGGGCTGAGAGTCAGAGCCTCCAAAACGACGTCCTCGTTGCTGCGAATGCCTTAATCGAAGGAAACACCCTAGACGAAAAGGCCAAAGTGGTGCTGGCGGACCTACGCGAGAGCCTAGCCAGCCTTCCTAGCATGCCTGACCAGGTCCGCACCATCATTCCAGATGGCATTATGATTGCGGATGACCACCTGGCGACAGCTATTACTGCTTTGCAAGCCAACCCCGAGGATGTCGGCGCTCAACAACAGATCATTGATCTAAGCATTCAACGACTTAAAAAAGAACAAGAAATTGACTCCACGATTACTGATCAAGACATAAAAGACACTCAGCAGTACTTGGTTCAATTATTCACTCATGAAAATGCCATTACCAGCCTTAGCAAACAAGTTATCTTCTACGCGACAAGACTCTCCAATTATGAAGCCATGACCCAAAAAATAGAGCAAGAAAGAACTGCTTATACAGGCAACTCCAATAATCCCCTCTCCTCCAAGTGGACTTCTGTCTTTTCCTGGGTTGATGAACTTCTTCACGACTCTAAATCCTTCAACCCTGCCCAGGAAAAAGGCTATAGTGCTGTGCGACTCGCAACACTATCCTGCCTTGAACAAGGCGATTCCCTTAAAGATATTCAAGAAAAAAAATCAAGTTTGTCCTGCGCTGTTCAGCCTAAGCGTAGCTTTGAACTCGATGACTCCAACGCACGCCTTTCCTTCACTCCCCAAGAACTGTCCTCTGCATTAAATGAAGATTTTGATAAGGACCCTGTACTGCTCACTCTTCAAGAAGCACAGAAAGCAGCAGATCAAGGAAAACTTTATACTGATGAACAGCGAGCCGCGTTCCTCTTCGACCTGACTGTACGCCAACACGACCCTAGCATCCAGGACAAGACGACCTTCTTGGTGCCCGACAGCACAGATTACTCCCTTTCTGTTGCAGATGCCTTACTGACTACTGATATTTACTTTCGGCAATACCCTCGCGATCCATGTGATATAAGATATGGAGGTAGTGTCGCCTCTTGGGCGGATTGGAAGAGTAGCTTACCCCAACGAACCGGCTTAGAAAAGACGACCCGAAGAATGTGCAGCATGCAGGAACTTCTTATCGCCAATTTGAAGGATTACGACCCCTATTATAAAGGAGGATGGTATCAGTGTGCTGTCAATGTTTTAGACCTCAAATGGTTTGCTCTAGGATTCGGCATCGGAAAAGTCGCCCAACTCAGCAAAATCGCAGGAGGCGTCATTGTCGCCGGAGCCGTAGTCCTTACCGGACACCAAATGATGGGCATCAAAGGCGTCAAAGACGATGAAAGCGTCGCCACCATTTGCACCATCGCCGGGAGCTTCGGTATCGGCATGGCAGGAGCTGCTATTGGAAAAGCCGGTGCTCGAGTCGTTGCCCAGGAAGGTGGATCCTTACTCAGCCGCGTCAGTTTCAAGAGCATTGGAAGCTTCTTCAGCTATTTAGGAGAGGAAGTGCGACTGCAACCCAGTCCCCGATTCCGACAAACATTCCTGAACCGGCTAACGGGAGAGGAAAAAGGAATTGCTGTACGAACCGAGGAAACCGGCCTTGTAAGAACGGCTGAAGAAACTAGGATCAAACCTTCCAACGTGCGACCCAGCGCTGCGCCCGGAACGGAAGGTCCTGCACCAACGACCTCCCAAGCCCGAGCCGAACGCGTAAAAAAACTCCTTAGAAGGATATTCAAAAGTGCTGAAAAAAGCAGCCGCCCTCTCCTTGATCTTAAGAAACTCCTTGGAAAACCCCTCCTCAAGACGAATGGCAAGGTGGTTATTGAAGAAGTATTCCGTGTACCTCAAAAAGGAATTTTTATCAGAACCGCCACAGGCATTTACGAGATAACCCGAGCCGTGATTACAAGCCCTTTCAAAGGGCCTATCCGAAAAGGGATTTTGGTCAGAATGAAAGGGCTCGAGAGAGATATCCCTGGCTCACCTGATCCAAGCACCTATTCAGATGACCTTGTCAGCTTCCTTAATAATGAATTAGACGCTCTGATCGCCAACCGAAAAAGCCTACCCCCCAAGACCCTTAACGATCTTGGCGAACTGGCAGGGACTAGAGCTGGTTCGGCCCATGCTCCCCCTCCAAGACAGAGCAGAGCCCAATGGGAACAAGGCAGAATTCAAAGAGAACCCTCCTTTAGATCCGTCCAAACCCTCCGACAAAAGTCTCCTGCTCTGGCTAACAAGCTTGATCAAATCATGGATTCATTTTATGTACGCATATATGAACTCGTCCAACTAACTAGATCTGGTGATACAGAACAATCTCGTAACGCTCTTGCTGTTTTGAAAGCATTTACTGAAGGTAGAAAGGGAACCTTTAATACCGACCAAGTCCGAAATGACCCTGTCTTGAAGACGATATGGAATGAACTTAGACTGATTGATGCCAGTCACTTATGTGCTCAGAAAGCTCCTTGTACCCAGCTAATTGATGATTTGGTTAAGGCCTGGAGGGGGGATGAAATCCCCCGGCTTCAAGCCTTTGTCAACACTTTCCTTCAAGGAGCCGAACCCGGTTCTGGAGTTCCTCCCACTCAAGCCGCTCGTGACGCGCTTCAACGCATTGCTGATCGTGTGAGCACTGCTAAAGAAGAACCTATTCCTGTCCGGAATGTTCGAGAAATCCTCGACGAACTCCACCGACCCTGCACCCCTGCTGTAGCAGCATAAAACATAAAAAATGAAAACCCTCCAGAAGCACATGAATTTCAGTAGAGTTGTCCTATTTACGCTTTTCTTTCTTCTACTGCTGCAAACCGTCTTTGCACAAGTACCCTGCCCGGTTCGTGTAAGCAGTTCTCCTGTTTCAGATGCAGAAGTGGCTGAAGCACTGCACAACCCTTTGCCCAAGGCCAGCGCAGAACCCTTACCAATAAAGCCGGTTGAAGAAGACAAGCTGGCGAGCCTTGCTGTTGAGCTGGAAAAACTGCGAAGAGGAGTGCCAGCCAAACCCCCCCCATTACGTGCCGTGACGGAACTTGTTCCTCCTGCTAAAACCATTCCTGAGCAATTGATCGCCTATTATTCCAAACTCTTCCGCATTCCAGAAGAACAACTCGTTGTCTATAACAAGTTCGTCCGTGTCGCCACCATCAATGGCAGACCGGTTACGAGAAGTGAAGTTTTCTTAATCGGCGTTAAGGATGGAAAGGGCCTGCGGCCTGCTCTTGCCGCTAAAATCTACGTTAGGCAATCTAAAATAGATAACCCTCTATATGATATTGAAGCACTTGCTTCTTTGAAAGGAAAACAACCTGTGCCTGAACTTCTGGACGCAGCCCGCATCAACCACCCGTACAAGTCCAATGCTGTACTTCTTACCACCACTGTTGCACCCGGCAGAGATTTCAACTTCCTCTTTAACGCGGTTCGCACTGCCACCGATACAGGAATTCGAGAGAGTCTACTCGCCAGACTCTACAAACAAGTGTATAGGATGGGGGAACAATTAGGAAAGTTCCATAAAGAAAATGCAGGTGTTAAAGAGTACTTCCCAACAACCCCCTTCCGCACAGACATCACTGAATTTATCCATCATGTCCGGATCCTGCAAACCGTTGGAAAACTAGACAGTGATATGGCAGAGGCTATGGTACGCAACATCGAACAGTTAGCCACCCAACTTGAGCGGGAGGGAGTTTCAACCCGATTGAGCCACGGAGACTTGAACCCAGGCAATGTCTTTATAGGTGGAGAAGAAGTTTCTTTCATTGACATAGGCACATTAGGACATATGAACCCCGGCAATGACCTTGGACGCTTCGTCATGTCCCTCTCCCGAGAGGAAGCGGGAGGTCATTTGCCCTCCCCAGTCGTCCAGAAACTACGCGAGCTTTTCATCCGAGGATATAAATCAACGACTGACGTTCCAGCCAATGAAGTCGCTCTGACAACCGACTTGTATGAAGCCAGCCGTTTTATCTTAAGATACGGCCTAGAAAAAGATGCTTCTGTGAAAGGAAAACTTTTAGAAAGAATCTTAGCTTTGCTCAAAGTTGAAAAACCTGCGCCGGGAAATGTGGCCGCTCCAAGCACGAGCTCACGCACACCCTCTCTGTTAAGTGACGAAGCGACAGGAGGGTATGCAGACACTGGCGCTTCAAGCGCAAGTTCACCTGCAATGTCCGGAACTACGGGGACGGTGGGATAAATGCAATTCAGGAGACTCCTTGACGAAATCGATGTGCGTCCCGATCCAGAACGCGTTGACTTAAAGAAAGAAATCATGGACCAATTTGACCTGTTCGCGGGCTTTGAAGAAACTCTTGCAGGGATGAAGACCCAGATTGCATCTTTCAAGTTTTCCAATTTGACGCCTCTCTCTCACGCAAATTCCCAACTACTATCTGGATTGAGAGCCTTATTGCACCAAGAGACAAGAATTACTTCTTTAAAACTTAAACCATTGATTGCAAGATTAGCCTCCTATCGCTCTACCAATCCAAAAGTGATAGCAGTCATCGACGCCCTGACAGAAGTGCAAGGAAGATTAACCCATATAGAAGAAGAAGTAGTACAGATGCAACAAAGCGTCATCCAACTCCAAGATCAACTTGACCAAACCCACCAACTTAAGGTTGTTCCTATTGATTTATCTCAACTTCAAACACATTTAGAACATTTTTTTTCGCCTGTCGAAAACAAATTCAGACGAATTAAAGAATTCCTAACCACCCTTGAGCAGGAGGTCACCTCCAATTTATATACTAAGCTCGGCTATGAGACAGGCGTGCCCTGCCCTCAATGCCACTACAAGTTTTTATCTGAAAAGCCACTTGGTGATTCACCCCCCGTACAAACCCCTACTGTTCGGTGCCTCCTCTGCGGGTACATAGCCTAGGAATTTTTTCATACATATTCAAATTCTTTTACAAAATGTTCGGCTAAAGTTATGCATGATAAAGATGTTCTCTCTGTTCTCTTCATTCCCCCATCGTTGGATTGTACGAACCTATAATTCCTGTTTCATTGTCAATGATAAAGACTTTATGGTTCAAGCGTAAACGGATGAAACCATTGAACTTTAACTTTCTCTCAACCGAAAACTTTATAACTTAGTAAAGAAAAAAAGAATTGATGCGAACCTACGAAAAGGTCATGGATTGGATCCTTGTCTTATATGTCTTGTACATGATTTACCTTCTCACTCAACGAATCAACACCGGAAGCATCGGATTTGAGGAAATTGTTCTCGTTGCCCTTATACTAAACTTAGCCTATTCATTCCACATCAACGCGAAGGTTTCAGACGAACACTGGCTTCAACCTACTAAAAAGCGACGAAGATAAGCTTTCATTCTGGCGCACTTTCTTCCCAAACGTGTTCGAATTCTTTAGCAAAGGACCTGGCTATGGAAGGGTTGTGCAGAATCAGGATGTTTTCCCTGTTTTTGGTGTCCCCTCCGGAAGTCGGGTTGTAACTGCCCGTTACCACCGTTTCATTGTCGATGATAAAGACTTTATGGTGCATATTGAACTTGTTTCGGTCTAAACGGACTTGCATTTCAGAAGCGTTGAACTTGGAGAACTCAGCGTACTTATTCAATTGTGACTTTTCCATCACCCCCCTTATATCCAACAAGCTTTTTTTACTCACCAAGAAACCCCCTAGTGTGTCGGAAGTAAAACTGAACGTCAAAAAATAGATGTTTTTCTTGGCCGCTTTTAATGCGTTCAATACACGGCCTTCACAATCATCCTCAGGACAGAAGTAGTTCTCGACCAGAAAACCATTTAAGTAGAGCTTCGAATGCCTTACCTTGCCGTGCTTGCCTGTTTTGATGTCTTGAAACTTAGCCTCGTAATTCTCAGCCAATGTTTTCGAATCGACCACGACTAAGTTGTTGTCCTCTCCGTACGCCCCATTCTTTGTGGGATTGAAACTGCCTGTCCAGACTTTTTCCCCATCCAAGATGCAGAACTTGTCGTGCATTAAACCCGACATCACAATCTTCTGCCCGTATCCACCATAATTATCCTCATCAATCAACACTTCTGCATTTTTCTCCTGTAAAACCCTTGTTACATTTGGAAGCTTCAAACTATAGAGCGCACAATGAATTTTGCGAGCACTCTCCAATACACTTAGCAAGGCTTGTTCGCAGCGGTCCTGCGGACAAAAAAAGACCTGCACAGAGCCGTTTTCGGAAGGGATATCTATCGCTAGGGGTTGTTCTGCTCCTAAGAAAAACCACCATACTACTCCTGCCAATATTAGAAGGAAGACTGCCTTTTTGAACATACTGTTGAGGGTGAGGCCTCATTCATAAATGTATGTTGTAGTCAATTTTACGAATTTGTTTAGCATCTTCAAAATCCTAGAGGTTCTATTTAATAGTGCTGCGTTCCCGAGGACCTCAGAAAGCAAAGCTTTCTGGGTTCCCAAGAGCTCCGCTCTTGAGGAGAGCATCCCCACGCGACGCACTTGATAAGCAGGCACAAAGGATTTTGACCTTAGGATGCACAGAAATCGAAGATTTCTGGCACAAGGAATCGTAGATTCCTTTGTGCTAAACAATACTATTTTACGAATTCTTAAGAAACCTTTTTAAAGAAAGATAGTGGGAGAGAGGATATGCCTCGCAAAGCACAGGTCACGCTCTTTCTGATCCTCGGCATCGCCCTTCTTTTCGCACTCAGCTACGCCATGTATAACAGCAGCGTACGCCAACAAGCCAAAGTCGCTGTTCAAACCGAAAAACTGAGCAGCCTCAAACTTCAAATCAATCCCTTAAATAACTTCATGAGCCACTGCGTTCACGGCCTCCTTAAAAACCATCTTACTGATACAGGCCTCAATGCGGATCGCATCGCCTCTACTCTGCAAAGCGAAATACAGACCTCTTGCGACCTAACTGTCTTTCAAGAACGAGGCATTGAGGTCCAATCCCAAACTCCCGAAGTCCAAGTTGAAGTCCGTCATCACAACGTCATTCTTGTGCACCTCAGGTACCCCCTCACTCTTAAAAGCCAAGAAGAAACCATCACCATGAAAGACTTTGCCACTTCCCTGTCCCTTAACACGGAGCAAAAGATATCTTATAACCCCCTAAACCCTGCTCAGACCAACCAACTTGTTACAGTCCTATCTTCCGACGGCAAATTCGGCGTTGAAATCCCTGCGGGCACTTCCTTTGCCGACAAAAACAGGGTCCCTGTTACGCCCACCCATGTTCAAGTCATTGTTCAAGACTCCACTG
>CAYOJS010000002.1:4755-22597 GCA_964404345.1 uncultured Methanosarcinales archaeon | reverse complement strand
CATTCTCGATCCAACAACCAATCAACCCATCAAAATCACGTATTACTCTGACAGCACCTCCACTTCCCCACCTGCCATGACTCCTTATTCCTATAATGATAATCCTGTCAGTCTTCAATGGGAAGCAGCAGCCTTTCCTAGTACGTATTCTCAACCCCTCTTCATCCCCACCCCCAATCAAGCCAATATCATTGAAGATCTCACCCAAAAAATATTAAATTCTCCCTCTGTCCCTTTAACGGACCAAGTTAGCCTTCAACAAACCTTCAACCAACTCCAAAATACCCCTGAACAAGGCTCCCAATTAAACCTACTTATTACCCTCCGCAATACCCTCCCCTCCGACCCAGGCGTCCAACAAAAACTCCAAGCCATCGAAACGATTTATAATAGCATTACTCCCACCCCCCATTTCATCACTACCACCCAAACTATAGACCTTAAGACACTCCACCACGCCAAACAATCCCCTTCCTCTGCACCCCCCCAACAAGCCCCTGTTGAGAAAACCACTCCTGAAACGTTCAACACCGCCGGATTTGAAGAAAAACCCACCTCTTCTGACACTCCTTCTTGCTCAGTTATCGGAGATCCCTGTTGCCCCGGTAAATTATGCCAGAATAACCTTAAATGCAAAGGCATGCAAGGCTGTCAACCCTGCACTCCTGAATGCAACGGAAAAAGCTGCGGAAACAACGGCTGTGGAGGAAGCTGCGGGGATTGCGGCCCTGGAACAAATTGTCAAAATGATCACTGTGTCCCTGTAGTCAACACTGAGATTATCTGTGGAGACGGAAGCTGCCAAAGCGGCGAGAATTGCGGCACTTGCTCTGATTGTAGTTGCCTTGCTGGACAGACGTGCAGCAACGGGCAATGCTTGAACGTGTGCATTTTTCAATGCACTGGAAAGGCGTGCGGAGATGATGGCTGCGGCGGAAGCTGCGGAACCTGCCAAGCTGGACAAAGCTGTGACAATGGACAGTGCGTGTCTCCCACGAATACGTGCACTCCTAGCTGTCAAATCCAGCCCGGCACTCCTGCTCCTTGCGGTTTCCCTGATGGATGTGGGGGGTTATGTCCCGGTCCCTGCGTAAACCCCAAAACCTGCAACCAAGGTCAATGTGTAACCGATCCAACTTGTACTCCTCAATGTGAAGGCAAGATTTGCGGAGATGATAATGGATGTGGCGGTCCATGTACGGTCCAAACTTGCGTTGCTCCTCGCCCTTACTGTATCCAGGGAGCTTGTGTTGGCCTTTCTCCTAACCTTGCTGCTGTCTTTCAACACAATCTTCAAAATACCGTTCATACGTAGTTCGTACCTAGCTAAACCCACCGATAAATTTATAAAGTTACAAGAGGAGGAAAGGCCCTGAACTCATCATGAATGTCATTATTATAGCGGCGATTGCCCTCCTTATTTTGGTTATTCTAACTGTTCTCATTCTACGATCCGGAGCGAACGTCAAAGAAGGCACGGGCTGTCAAGGCGTTGGCGGGCACTGCTCTCAAGAATGCGATGAAGGCGCGATTTCCCACTTAACTCAAGGCGGGGTCAAAGGCGGCTGCGCCGAAGACGAAAGGTGCTGCGTACCTCTAACATGAAACGCTTAAACCATTCTGGCGTTGAAATGAGCCTACAAGCCATTATTATCGCCGTACTTGTTCTGGTCGTCCTCGTTGTTTTGATCCTGATCTTCACCAAAGGAAGCGGTGGATTTTATACCGGCGTCACGAGCTGTGGGGACCGCGGTGGAGAATGCAAAAGCGAATGCGACAGCACGGAAAGCGCTTACTCCTTGGGATTAAGCGGTGCTGGATGCGACAAAGACACCAAATGCTGCATCCCTGAAGGAAAGATCTTTGGGCAAACCTAGCAGAAGGTTTAAATAGTCTTATTCTCGAGAAAAGATATGCGCTTCTTGAACTTCCGCAGAGGAGAAGATATGCACCCCACCAGTATCGTGGGAGGGCTTGTTGTTGTGCTCATCATTGTTGTTATCCTTTTCGCAGGACCTACAAAGCTTATCGCTAAAGCCTCTGCCTTTTTCGGTAGCTGTTGGGGCGGACAACTGGTAGACCCAGAAGAGTTCGGATCTGGAAAAAAATATGACCCTGTTGACTGGCAACAGATTCTTAGTAACGTCCCCCAAGCATTCGCTAAAGAAGAAGACAAGAGTAAGATTTGCATCATCCCTACTAGCGATAAAGCTAAAGAACAATTGGCTCAAGAAGCAAAATCGGGAGAAAAAACTAAAGAAAATGGAATACAAATTTTAGTCACCATCGATGACAGCATAACCCCCCTCAAAGAAGGAAGAACTGTAAACTTAGACGCTCATCGCCCATATACTCTGCACATCCAGATTCAAGGCATTGACGATAAATCCACAGCGGCATGCACTATACACATCATTGACCCTGAATCTGCTGGAAAAGATAGTTATTCCTTTGTAGAAGATGGAGATGCTTCTTATGTTATTGAAGGAGACAAAACCATCTGGAAAAAACCATTACGCCTTAAACCTGTCCAAGACCCGCAAGACACTTTTGCTTCTTGCACTCAATTTCAGAAATTTGATTTTCCCTTTATTATTGATGAGAAATATGCTCAAAAACCCCTGCAGTTCCAGATTATTATGCATAGTAATACCCTTGTGTGGCCTGTTGACCCCCAAGGAAGTCCCACTCTTAAACTTGCTGATGATCAACTCATTGAATTAGCCTCTAAACGTGTTGGCGACACTCCTCAAGCACAACTCACTGTCCCGTTCCGCGTGAACAGTGCTCTTGAAATCACTGGACTACCTGATGCGTGGTCGCAGCAAGCCCAGATCACCCTTACCTGCAAAAACATTGTGTGTGAAGATCTAACCCTTGGAGAAGTATGGCCCTCCACACAAGGGCTTAGTGAGGATCAGAAACAGCAACTTCTCACTCCCTGGTCCTCCCAAGCAGATTGCGAAAAACTAATGAACACTCCAGAAGCTTTCAACAACCCGAATGCAGCGCACCCCACTCCCGTGAGAATAATCCGCAACTTGCCTCCGAATAACCGTGACGATACTTACACTGGAACAGATTCTATTGCTGTTCCACTGAAACCAGAAAAACTAAAGAGTGGTAAATGGGGAAAATCATTCACTCTTGATGCTAAAAGCCTTATAGACTTAGGAGGAGGAACTAGCAGTCCTAGTAATTATGCATTCAGAGATAAAAAAAATTACCTTTGCTTTAAAGTAGACTTCAATACCCAAACAGACTCTAAAACTGGGAAAACCATCAGTGAATCCATCATTAAAGCTGCTGAAAAACCTCTGCTTTTAGATATTTTCTCTCCGTATTTTAAGCAAGGCAACCCAACCTATCCCAATGATCAAATCAACATGAATTATAAGACCATCAACGGAGAGGCTTTCCTATCCAATGCCACGTACGACAAGAAAACCATTGCCTCCGAAGTAAACTTAATTATCCCCCCACAGGCCTGTGATGACGGTAGTATGAGCGGCTGTGCCAAACTATACTATTACTATGAACCCTTGCCTGCCTTCACACCTACGGATGATCTCATTGGAAAAGCAGTCAATGCCCTCTTCAGTACCCTCTACACCAAGTCCCTGGACGATTCAAATTGCGAACCATTCACCTCAAAAAAATACGTGCTTGTACCCAACTATAAACCTGGTGAGACCACTCTCCTTCCGATTAATCGCCAAGGAATGGGATACATCTGCCTCTACCCTGAAGATGCCAGCAAAAGCCCTGATGGAATCGGAAACCGCGGAAGCCCCATCCTCATCAAATACCTTAATCCCTACCAGATGATCTCCGAAAACTTACCTCGAACTCCCTTAGCACCGGCAGCCCCTAAGCCACCTAGGTAAGCAAAAGTTTTTATAGCTCTCCATCTGCAAGAAATAGATGCGAAAAGGCCTTGAATTTTCATTCACTTACATCCTACTCGCTATTGTCATCCTCTTGGTCTTAGTCAGCATTGCCTACCAAGTGGGGAAGTACCTCCTATGAACCGAAAAGCAGCCATGGAGATGGAAAAACTAGGTGAAACCCTTTTATACATTGTTTTTGCCTTAGCCGCCATCGGCGTCATTGTCTTTTTTCTGAAAGGGTGCCAGGATAAACAAGATCAACTCACCGGCAAGAAGATTCTTTGCCCCCTAAACCCTGAAGCCTGTAAACAAAATGAGCAAGATCAAGCGGCTGCACAGACCGGTGGAGTGAATCCACCCGACCTAAAAGAAAGTTTTGAGAAGTGCTACAACGAAAAAAAACTTGATTGTCCAGAAGGCCTTCAAGCTCTAAGTCAATCAGTTCTACGTTTGCCACACGTTAAGTATATTGAAATACAAAATGACCTTGAAAAGGCAAGCGCGCAAGTTATTATCCCCGGCGAAGAAAAGACAGATACTCTTTCTTTTAACTTTTTAATATCCTCCTGCGACAAAGACGACGTTTTTTATAGCATCGGTGAGATTCGCATGCAACCAAGCCCTCAAAAAGAGATAAATATAAACTTTGCCATGGGGGATACATACCAAACAGACTGGTGGCATACCGCCACAGGTGTTGGATATCAAGCTCAGAACGTTCAACGATTATGCATTTACTACAAAGCTCATAAACTGTCGGATGGTCCATGGTGGTAAGAAACAAAAAAGGAACGGTAGGATGGACGGCACAGAAGCTGGCCGCTCTATTAATTGTTTTAGTTGTTGTCCTTGTAGGTATCGCACTGATTGTTTACAGCACGCAAAGATCAACGGATGTAGCACAAGGCTTTTTTGATACTATACTAGGGGCATTGGCATGAAAAAAGGCTTAGCAGTTACCGGAATGGCAGAATTGGCCATTGTTCTTGTAGTGACCGTGATTATTATTGCCACATTACCTAAGTTGATTTACACTACTGGCAAGCAAGGAGTGGATGCTCCTCTAGAAGAAGTGAATAAGGCTGTGAACGACCTGGATCTGCCGCAAGATATCCCTCAACTTCCCCAATCCGGTCAAGAGACTCCCCCCACAAATTCAGTGACTGGAACTTTTACCCCTCCCCCCATGGGACGTACAGATTGGAATCAGATTCCCATTAAACATTATAATCCAAACGACCCGAACGCTGTCGCAACCCAGGATAAAATTGTGGACATTGCAAAACAAATGGGTTTTCCACCCCTCCTTGCCCTGTCTTTGGCCTTTGTTGAAAGTCGCTTTCATCATACCACTACTCCCAACTGTGATGTGAATGCACCTGGCTGTGTGATTGATAGTAGTAGCGGCTCTAAAGGGATTATGCAGGTGACTCATGCTACTGCTTACGGACGAGGTGCACCTAAAGATAAGTATCGCGGCGAAGGCTCTGCCTGTCAAGCTAATTATTGGCAAGAAAACAAAGGATCCTGTCCTGGAATTGATTTCTGCACTCTAAATGGGAATATCCAATGTGGCATCAAGATATTAGAAGACTATTTACAGGTCAGCGAAGCCACTTACACTCGGGGTGTACAGAGGACTTGCACAGGCTATCCAGACCGGATCAACAAATACATGCCTTATGCTCAAGACCCTTATTTAAGAGGATTGCGATTGTATAACGGACTTTGCTATTTTGACAAAGACCAGGGTAAGCTTGGGGACGACTCTGTTTACGTAGATAGTGTCTTGGAAGCTGCGAATTGCCTCATGACAGGGCAGTGCCTAAAGAAATTTCAACCCGTCGGGTAAACCCCATGAAACAGCAAACCTTTAAAAATAACCCTTCCCCGAGCTATTCTATGCATAAGAAAGGCATTGCCATCACGCTTTTAGTAGAACTTGTCCTTGCTCTTGTTGTTATTTCCATCCTTATTTTTGGGTTCACTCAGGCAACTAAACCCGGAATCAGCTTCTTCACGATGATGAGCTGTGTTACTCAAGATATTGACGGGGATAGTGTAGCGGATATACGAGAAGACCTCTTTGCCGGAATACCCCATTTAGGAGGGGACGGATGCCCCTGTGATACCCCTGATAAAGTTAAAGGACTTATTATTAAGGGAGGTTGTCCCACGCCCCGATCCATTTGTGACGCTCGACGATATAAAATGTGCTTAACTGGCGAAGCTCCAGATCCCTCCGATTGCTCTGTATACACTCAGGTTGAAGCTGATAAATTCTGTACTAAGCACCCCGGTGAACCCTGCGGTAAATCGTCGAAAAGTGGCATCTGCAACTATTGTGCGCAATGCGTAAGTTTATGTGAATATTTGAGTTCTGATGTAAACAAGCAAACTGATCTCGTGAAACAGGTGTTTACGGGGACCAACCAGAAATACCAGATGGACACGGACTTTCTCTGTGTTTGTGATGCAGATGACCAGGGACCCTTCCTCCATAAAATCACTGAACCTCCTGAAGGGTATAATATAAAAGGAAAAAATATTCTCATGTGTGATGTCGGATTTAGAGTGGGGCCGCGACTGCCCAGCAATGCCATTTTGCCTATAGGCGATGCCAAAGAAAATAATCAGTGCTGTGGAATGGAATCTTACACCCATTATTATGCAGAAAAAACCAAGGATAAGTTGGCACAAACTCAAGGGGATTGCATTGAAAAGGTTAAAGAAAATATGAAATCTCAAACTAAACTAAATATTCACGATATCCCCTGCGTCAAAAGACTTTTCGAGGATTGCGCCAACGCAGGAGAAAAATCACGACAGTATTGCGGATCTGCTTATTTATTTTTGCTCGGAATTGTTAAATCTTACAGTGGGCAGGTTACTTTCTATTCCACATATAATAAAGAAGAAGGTAAAGGCACTACGAACATAATATTTCCCACTAATGCATTTTTAACTTTTCCTGTCACTTCTTGTCTTATGCAACAATTTGCTGGTGATCAAAAAATCAAGTACTGGGTCGATAAAGACTTCAAAGATGGGTTAACCTTAATTGTGAAGACTGAAGATGGTGTTGAAGGGATTTACATTCAACGATCTGTGAAATCAGATAGACCGCTTGCTGGGCTTTCCTATAGATTTGGTCGCCATCCAGATCGTCCCGGTTTCCCTACATCGTGCCTTACATTGGAATATCTTGGTAGTTTGTGGGAAGAGTACTGGGGGGGATTTTCATTAAATCCTTTTAGCTGAATAAATCCTATCTAAATCTTTTGGTAATCGCAACCCATATAAACTTAGGATGGTGGGTTTGCTATATGAACAATCGTGGAGTGGGAATGGGGGCATTGATCGGAGTGATCCTGGCAGTTCTCCTGGGCTTTATCTTCTTGAAAATCGGATTGCAGGTGATTCCCCATACGCCTGAAGGAGAGAAAAGCTTCGGAACCTTGAAGGATAAGTTGGCCTCTCCTCCTGGAGAAAGCTTCCCTGTCGAGTTGGATTTAGACCAGACGATGTTTTTATTCTTTAACGAAGATACAACTCATATGTCTTATTTCGGCTTGGATGGGGTCCTTCGGAGGGTTGATCGACCTGCTCAATGTGCAGGTTCTTGTGTGTGTTACTGTGCTAATCCAACTCTGGGAGCCCAAGACACTCCTGTGACTTGCTCTGCAGTCTTCTGTAAGTCTCAATCTTATACTTTTGTGGATCCTGCCTCCTATGAAAAAGGAAAGGATTCTTTGGGCAATTCAGGCTTTATTATTCAAGGAACCGGACAGGCAAACATTTACTTACAATTGTATACTCGAACTATCCTGTTGCGTTGCCCTAAAGAAAACTGTGTGGACAACAAACTACACCACGTGCTAGACTTTGATCTGCTACTCAAGAATGCCTTAAAGAACTGCCAAGCCAAAGACAACCCCTCTTGCCGACTTGTTTTTGAGGATTTTGCTAAAGTAATAGATAGTAAAGATTTCACCATCCACGTTCAGCAAGAAAAAGATCAGTCCAAGCTGACCTTGAAGAATGAGGATACTGAATTGTGGAACTTTATGACTTCAAAAGGATTGTGCGTGAAAGGAGAAGTGAACGTTGACCTTCCACCGTTTGATATTGAATATGATTCCGATACTTCCCAACCCATTATCACTCACTATGGAAGCTTAATCGGAGTGAACGTTGAAGAAGATAAAGTGTGCTTGTTATATGGAAAGACATAAATAGGGTTTGAGCTGAAGATTTCTCATGAACACAAGAGCCGCTTCTTCTATAGGCCTTCTGACAGCAGGATTGTTTGCCATCGGCGTCCTCATAGGCTTTATTTTCATGTATGCGGGTTCGCAGGCAGGGAATGTGTTTTACCTAAGAAATGATTTATATGCTAAAGATGTGGCCCTCCTTACCAACAGCCTGTTGAGCCTTCCTACAGATTCTGACGTGATCCTACAATACCCCCATGACTTTCAGTCTTACAGCCTTCAATATGGTCTTAACGAGGTCGCGATTAGCTATACGGCTGGAGAAAAAGAAAAGAGTCAATCCATTCAAGCTTTTCTAGGAAACCAAAATTATGAATTCAATCTACAACCCCAAGATTCTCAACTGCGCATTAATAAATTAGGCAATAAAACAATAAATGGAGGAGGAGATGAGCTTAGGAAAGAAAGGAACTGAAGAGATCCAACTCTCCAAAACCATAACTGAACTCATCGTTAGTGTACTTATCGTTGGAGTCATGGCTATGCTACTCCGAGTATATTTCACCCCCGTTTTGCACGAAACCCAAACTCGGACTGATCCAAGACTTACTTCACAGATTGTCATTGAACGCCTAACTAATAACTGCTTTGTCCACCAAGACTCTGAAATAAAGCGGGTGTACCCCGGAATTATTGATCTAGCTCTGTTTGATAAGGAACATCTCAAAAAATGCTTTGGAGATAAACTCCCTTTAACAGGCCTTAAACTTATGAACCTGCTTACTAAAGAAGAACAATCTCTTTTACTTATAAGCCCCGCAGAACAGACAATCTATGTGCTCATCTATAATGATAAGAAAATATCTCCGGCAAAGCTTACTATTTACTGGGTGTAATATGAAATTGAAGAAAAGAGCATCATTTGGCCCCATCAACTTAGAGTGGTACTTAGCATTATTCATTATTATCGCCGCCATATTTTTGTATATGAACTTAACCTCTAAAACAAAAGTTCAAAACATCGGATTTAATGAAAGAGACGCTGACCATATTTCCAGTCAACGATTCTTATTCGAACTCCTACGTACTCCCACCCTTATAAAAGGTCATGGGGTGACGATTGCTGAGCTACTGGCTTATCGTGAGGTGGATGTTCAATACGAACCCCTCCTGACAACCCTCCTTGCTAAATATCTCCCTACAGACAGTGCCTTACTCCTCATGTCTGGAAGTTCATTAGTAACTCAATATGGGAGTCTTCCTGAGAATGATGTCCAACCAGTAATAGCTGAATCTGAAGCAGAAATCCCTTCGTTTCGCGGTGAACCCTACTTTTTAACTGTGGTCTTCAAAACAAAAAAGGTGGGATCATGAATAAAAAAGCACAATCCTTTGGATTCATGTGGGCCTCCATCGGATGGGCTGTAGCAGTCTTGCTTATAATGTACCAAGCTTATTATTTGGATCCGGTTTCACGCAGCGAATATGCTGGAGCCACTTCCACTTACCTATTCAATACCCATTATGATGCTCAGGAGAAACTTAACTTTGTGGACCTCTCTGCGCGGTACGGCCTTTATGATACTTTACGAAACCTGGCATGGAGTGCTGGGTTTAATCAAAGTACCGATCGTGGATGTGGATCGCATGTCTTTAATCTCTGGAGCAACACAACCGATAAATGCCTACCAAATCCATCTGAAAACCTAGAGCAAATGTTCCCCCCTTCCTTCGAGGCCTACCTAAGAGAAATATCCTATCCTTTCCCTAAAGACAACTACAAATATACCTATAAATATCAGGAGATTTTAGAAATACTTGGGAAGGCAGGTAATGGATTAATCACCCAATCTGAGATGAATAAAGTTCTGTTTGCCAACTATCTGGTGAAACCCTCCTTTCACATAACTTTTGACTATAATCTAGATGTCTATGACAAGATTAAGGAATGGACCACTCAAACCCTGGAGAACTGTTATGACAATCCCCTCATCTGTCTCAAGCAGGCTGTGGAGGCAAATAATCAAAAATATGATCCAACCTCCCCCTTTTCGTTTTTTTTGAACACCTCTTGTGAAGAAAATACGCTCTTCTATGACTTTCTAGAATCTTACTCGAATTGTGCCTGGACCACTCAGTCTGATTGCCTTTGTAAGGTCTCTACTGAAAGTAAAGTGAAATACAACCTGCAATTAGAGAAGGGAAAAATTAAGGTTATTGAACCCTTCCATCAAGACTTCTCTGTAGAAACCCCTTCTGCATTTGGGGTCTTTGCTGGAAATCAAGATCCTTCCCCTGGTCATTATACCTATACTTTTGGAGGAGAAGACAAGCCTGTGCTAAAAGCTTATATGACTCCTGAGCCTGGAATGCCTGATCGAGAACTGTATTCTTTGCAACCCTATGATTCTCTACTCTTATATAAGCAAAAAGATGGGGGGATGACTCTATTGCAAAATGGAGTTTACGCAGATGGTCGAGAAGTTCCCTTTTGTACTCTCAATAAGACCCGAGTCAAGATCTGCGCTCGACTGAATCAAGAACTCCCATACATCAGACTCGGAGAAGTTGCATGGAAAAACATTACCATCCAATTTGCTCTTGAGTTACAAGATCGAACCCCACCACCCCCTCTCGTTGAAGCGAAGGACAAACCCAGTACGACCTTGCAAGTGAGTCCTCCTACTGCGCAAGACACCAGTGATGGTATCCTCGTTCGCTGGGAAAAACCACAATATGACGATCGAAAAGCATTGGAGGATATTGACCATTACTTGCTTTACTGCTCACAAGGACCCTTTGCCGATAAACCATTACCGACACATGCCTTTGCGTTTGACGACCGAAAAAAAGTGGTGTACTATACCAGGCAAGAAACCGTTCTCATTTCCGTACTTAAAAAAATAGGCGATGAAGACACGCATACCATTACCCTTCAAGGATGCGGACATGAGGCGATCCATGACGACTTGAAACTTGCCGAGCCCTTGTATACGGTTTACATGACGGCTGTTGACAAGAACGGCAATGAGATCAAAGACATCACTCAAAAAGCTGAAGCCTGTCCGAGCAGCTATTACCTGGAGCATCCTCCTGACTACGATCCGACCGGAACCCTGATGATTGAATATGAGGCTTATCTGGTCTCGGTACGGCAAGAATGTTGGCCTACCTCTTAATTTGATTATAATCTATAAGAACAAGCTTTTTATATGAGTTCATACTACACCCTTTTAGTTATAGTAAATGTGATAAATAATCAAACTTATATTCACATTTACTATATGTGAAAATGGTACAAAATGTACGAAAATTTACCATTTTCACTATACCATTGGGGTGAGGATGCTCAGCGACACTGAATTGGAACATGAACTTGCAAACGCCTTACACGCACACGACGCTTTTACTTATTTCTGTTTAACCCTGGAACAATTACGAAGAACCATTCCCCGCTTCAGCGCTCAATTCGCCTGGGGCTACAAACCCAGCTGGCTTGGACGATATGTGGAACACCTCAACCAAGACCCCTTTTCAGACACCCTTAAACCCTTTTCTGTCTTAACCCCGCACCTTGCCGAACTCTTAACCCAAGAACTCCCAGGCTATGGAAAAAGCCTCTGGGAACTCGACGGCGGAATGATGATTACCTCTGAAGGAGTCTTACAACACGCCTTCCTAAGCTACCGTGTGGACTTAAGCCACATGGCACACGAGAAAAAATTACTGGGTGAACACCTTGCCCAAAAATTCAGGTTTAAACACCAAGTGGCTGACATTGGCACGGGAACCATTCGAAGCAAAGCCATCAGCTACCTATTGCCCCCAGAAAGCATTGCTGGACGAGTCAAAAGCAACAGTTTATGGTACTTGTTCAACCAAGGACAAACCGTCCTGTGCAGCATCCCCAGCGAAGAAGAAGGCTCATTAAACAATCCGATGAAAAACCAACTCTTGAAGCTAAGAGACTTACTCCACCAAGCCACAGTGGAAGTGAGGCTGAAATGTCAGAAATTTCCTATTCATTCCATAAAAAGCTCTTCGAGTTCTGAAAACTTAGAAAATTTCTGATCATGATCAAGAATAGCTTATTTACTGTTGATTGGCTATTCTTGACAAGAGAACTACACGTTAAAGAGCCCCATTTAGCCTCTTTCTAAAGTATACTCAGTAGAGCAAATAATGGAACTTTTAGTTTGCTCTACTGGTCTATAGCAAGTCTATAAAAAGTTCCTAAATCACATAGACTTGCTATAGCATAAGAATCAACTGCCCGATCAAACCTGCGGATAACACCATCATCAGGTTGTCGTCCAATACGGAGACCGCATTTTCAGCCAATTGAGCAGCTAAAGCCATGGGTATGACTAACTCTAACCTAGGAATCAAAAACAAACCCACCAATATATTCGCTAACAAGCCTATTACAAAATCCTCTACTGTTTTCTTCAAAAAAGGGCAGCACCCTAACTTTTTCCGGGTTATACCTGCCACTATGTCTCCTATCCCCATAAATACAGTTGCCAACACGGCCACTTTAGTATCAGTCATTGCAAATACCAGAACCACCCCTAACATTCCGGTTGTGGCGCCACAGAACATCAGGCACTCCTTCGCGCGGATCATATCCTTCAGAAAACTCCATCGGTACTCCACTCGCAGAAAGTCAAACAGCAAAAACAAGAACAATATTCCTATGAAACTACCCATGATGACGTTTAGGCCGTACTTTGGGATTCCCCACCAACCCCACAATGCCAATAAGATCCAGAAAATGTGAAAAACCTTCCGCTTCACTTCCTCTCGCCAAGGCAATTTGTCCTGCATTTGTCTTCTTTCCTTCTTTTACCTTATAATCTTTCCCATTGCTTTAAATAAACCCTTTATTTCTCCTATGGTATGAACCTGGAAAATGCAGTCGTGGTTATCACAGGAGCCAGTCGAGGCCTTGGCCAGGCATTAGCTGAAGCCTTTGCAAAAGAGAGAAGCAGGTTGGTATTAGGCGCTCGAAACCAACAAGAACTTCAAGAAGTGGCTCGACCAATCAAGGCTATTTATGCTGTTATGGACGTGACCCTTCCAGAAGATGTACAACGCTTTGCTGACTATGCTCTTCGTGAATATGGATGCATTGATCTATGGGTAAACAATGCCGGGATCACTCTTCCCCACGCCCCGTTTTCGGAGATTGATTGGAAAAATTCCCATCGAGTTATGGAAGTCAATTTTTTCGGACTCGCTTATGGCTGCCATTCCGCTGCAAAAGCCATGGTTTCGCGGAAGAGCGGGGTGATTGTCAATATTCTATCTATGGGTGTCTTAACTCCTAGGCCTCAGACCAATGCTTACTATGCTAGTAAGTCCGCAGCCGCCGGCCTTACTCGTGACTTGCGCCAAGAACTGAAACCCTCTGGTGTAAAAGTCTTTGGCGTCTACCCTGGAGGCATCAAGACCCATCTCTTTGACGAATCTGGACATCCTGCTTATGATACTTTTATGGAAGCTTCTTATGTAGCTCAACAGGTTGTTGATAACCTTAAAAGAGAGGAACCTGAAGAAGACTTGATCATAAAGAAACCCGGAACTTAAGTTTTATTTTAGAAATTCTCAGTAATTATAATTCCACGTGTAATGGCTGCCTACCCTGTAGCCATAGCCATTGTAATTCGGGCAAGAACCACTGTTGCAATACGGGTAATTGTATTTTTGATATACAGAAGGATAATACCTAGCGTTGCCACCAAACCAGTACGGGTAACTTCCATAACTTCCCGCATTATACATATTATAACTGTTAAAATTATAATTATTGTAATTATAGGGATATCCATATCCCTGTCCATACTGATATGAGTACGGTCCGGATGGATAGGTTACCGGAGCATTATACCAGTACGGCGTTTGCTGATACCAATACGGATACTGGCTGTACGGACTGTATTGGTTATTTGAGTACTGCCCATATTGGCCATAATTGTAATACAGATTCATGTTGTAATAGTAGGGATTATAGTCAGCCCAACTCATGTACGAAGAAGCCAACCCCAAAGTTGCCAAAAGAAGAAATACCCCTAACCAAAGATTAAACTTCATTCAACAGAACCTCTTCAAGTCTTCGGCCATGGCATTGAAGGTATTGAGCTGATTCTGTTCCGTTTGCATCCGCGGAGTAATTTTCTCCACCTTTGCCTTTGCGATAGTGAGGTCTGTAATTTTACTACTGTCCTGCGCTTCTTTCAACTTCTGATTCCATTTATCCAATGAAACCTGATCATCCTTTAACTCACCCTGAATCATGTCAATATTGGATTGAACTTCTTTTTGGAAAGCGCTGCATTGATCGCCAAACTTAGACTGTTTGCAAGTTCCTTGTAGGCTATCTAAATTCTTTTGCACGCCCTGTAATTCTTCATTGGCCTTTGCCAGTGCTTCCTTTGTTCCAGTTGGGAAGGTACCATCCTTGCCTTTTTGATTTTCCAATGACTGAATTTCATCCCTTTTTCCATTTATCTGTAAGTTTAAAGCGCCATACTTATAATTGCAATACTTTGCTTCAAATGAGGCGGCTGCTTCCACCCCTATCTTCTGAGTATCTATGGGTTTAGCTGCTGGCGCTGGAGTTGTTTCTACTGGTTTATCTGCAGGAGGAGTGGCTGTTGGAGTAACAGGAGCGTCTTTTTTCGTCACATTCCCTGTCGAGGGAGACTTCCCACAACTCACCAAAAGCAACACTAAAACGAGCATAAGGATCCAAGCGCACTTCATGTTTAAAAGGAACCAATCGACCTATTTAAACATTCCGAATTCTACCCTCTTAAAAAGAGGTTTTTAGGTAGAATTCTGAGCCAACAATATGCTTTTAGACGGTTCTTGACCGTTTAAGCGAGGCTAAAGATCGGATTCACAACCTATATAAATTCATGGGCGATCCACACCTAAATATTGGAGGTGTACGGATGAAACTACAAACAACCCTTCTAATCCTATTTTGTGCCGTAGCCCTACTTGTTAGCGGCTGCACCAAGCAACTCATTACCCCACAAGACTTAGATCAGCTCAAAGCAGACAAGCTTAGTGCTGAGAATAAAAACGAAGGCTTACAAAAACAAGTGGATGGCCTTAAAGATGAAGTAGGACAGTATAAGGGCAAAGCCCACCTCTGGGACCAATTGATGACGGCCTATAACGCAGACCCCCTAAAACCCGCTGAACCTGGCCACAAATGGGCTGACCTCAAAGATGGTAGCTACCTATTCTTCGCTACTGACTCTGAAATGGATGATCTGGACTCCATCGGCATTGCCTTACCGGGAAAATTCTGCAAAGAAGACCAAGAATTGCTACCCCCTGGCTTTAACCACTTCCACCCTAAAACCTGTGCGAATACAGACCCTGAGAAATGCATGGGCGGCAATGGCGGAGAACAGGGTTATTGGTTGATGCACATCCTGCTCCAAGCAGACGCTGAAAAACCTCATGTAACGGATGCCCCTAGTTGTGCTGAAACCACATCAGATACCGGAGATGCCGCTTAATGAAGGCGTCTTTTTTTCTTTTCTTATCCTTCTCTCTTTGATTATTGCCTGTACAAATACTTCTCGACCCGCTTCCACTCCTCTTGCTTCTACTCTCCCCTCCACCTCCCCTGTAACAACCCCCATTGAATCCTCTCCTGGAACTTTCCCCTCTAGACCCCTTGTTGAAATCAAACTGACTGCTAAGGATTTCTCGTTTGAACCCACTGAAATTCATGTACACAAAGGAGACCACGTTTTGATCCATGCGAAAAGCATTGAAGGTCACCATGGCCTTAGCATTAAAGGATATGACCTCAATGTAGATCTGCCTGAAGGAGAAGAACAAACTGTTGAATTTAACGCCGACAAAACAGGTGCGTTTACCTTTTTCTGTTCTGTACCCTGCGGCAGCGGACACCGTGCCATGAAAGGGCAACTGATTGTGGAATAAATTAAGTTCTATAGAACAAACAAACCTTTCTCTTTGCGCTTACTAAGTGTTGACTTGTTTTCTGCAAGTCTACCGCGAAGCGATCTGCTCGATGCTCTTCCCCATTCAATTCCTTATAGAAACAAGCCAGTTTTGAAACAGGCGAAAGTAGGTATACCAACTGAGCAGACCACTTATAGATGGAAGAGCGCGACTTAAGATGGTACAACTCGTGCAAAACAACGGCTTCTGCCTCTTTTCTAGACAATAAACTTACCAAGCCAATGGAAACAAAGATGGCGGGCTTTCGATAATACCAGGAAAACGCAAACGGTTTTTCGGAATCAACAAAATACACTTTCGGAAGACGCAACTTGAGAAGCATTGATTTTTTTCTTGCAAATCGGGCTAGGTGTGTTTGAGGGAATAAGCGGGAAGATTGAATGTAGCCCCTCAAAAACAAAAACGGGCTTAATAGACTTACACCAATGCCGCTTAATACAGCTGTTAGCAAAACCAAGCCAAAGGCTTTCAAGAATCCTCTACATCCGGACAAGAGCTGCTCACACCCCTCATAAAATACGAACCAAACAAAAGGAAACAGCAAGGCAAACAAGTGTCCGTACATCAACACCAGCTTTTGCTTGACTGATTGATTTTTCTTCCACCGTAATCCCAGCAATAAAATCAGTGAGATACCCCAGGAAGACAACAGGACGAGCAGATTCGATCCTTCCATAAGGTGCGAGGCACATTCTGTGCAAAATGCCGTCATTTCTTCCCCCCAAATCGACCATTGAAGTATGAAACGGCAGCTGATCCGAATCGCTCAATCAGTTGATCCACGGCCTGTTCGATCCTTGAGAATTCTTGCGGCTGAAGCATTTTACTTGGACAGTAAACATAACGCAAACCTCCCCGTGCCTGTTCCACCCTTCTCTCTACCAGGCCCTTTTCGAATAGGCGGTCTAACATCACAGCGATGCTTGGCAAAGCTACTTTTTTCTTTGTTTTTAGAACTGAAAAAATATCCCGAACTCGAGCCTTTTTTTTGTTGAGAAGAACGGTTAACACTTCTTGTTCTAAGGGACTGAGTTTGACTTCTTCCTTTTTCACGAACTTCTGGTCGCTTAACTTATATAAAAAGTTTTGTAATGCTTTACATGCTCAGAAAGCTATCTTTCTGGCATGATCAAGAACCATGTTATATGGTTCTTGACAAAAAAACAAAGGTTTAAATAGAAGCATTGTAAAGCTTTACAAAATTGGAGGTATACAGATGAAACAAACTTCTATGCACATAGGACTCATGGGTTTACAAATCGTTTTGATTTTGATTGTTATCATCCAATTGAATCATATTCAGGATAGCTTTAAACTTGGAACTGGAAATCCTGATCCTACTCCCCCTCAACCCCAATTACAAGCCCCTTCTCCCTCTGTGGCTGTCCAAGAAGTCAGCGTAGATGATGACGGCATGAAAGGCAATAAAGCGGCGCCGGTTACCATCGTAGAATTCAGTGACTTCCAATGTTCCTACTGTGCTCGCTTTCATTCGGACACCTTCTCCCAGATTGATAAGGATTACATTCAAACCGGCAAAGTCCGATTTGTCTATAGAGACTATCCCCTTCCGTTCCATTCCAATGCTCAGAAGGCATCTGAAGCGGCGGAATGCGCTCATGAACAAGGCAAATTCTGGGAATACCATAATAAGATCTTTGAAAACCAAAAAGCCCTCAGCCTTGAAAGCCTAAAACAATGGGCCAAAGACCTTGGATTGGATACAAA
>CAYOJS010000002.1:0-4745 GCA_964404345.1 uncultured Methanosarcinales archaeon | reverse complement strand
AGCTAATGACATTCAACAAGCCAGTAGTTATGGGGTTAGTGGGACGCCTGCCTTTTTTATCAATGGAAAGCTCTTGAGCGGGGCTCAACCGTACGCTAACTTCAAATCGCTTATCGAAGCGGAACTCTCCTCCTAATAGGAGAGTTAACTTTAAATAGTACCGCCCTTTGCTCTACGCCAGGTGATATCCTTGAAAAAAACCCAAGCTAGACTCCAAGACCCCCAAAAACTCTTCAGTCACTTCAACGTTGTATTATTAACAGTAGTTGTTCTCCTCCTCCTATACAACCAATATACGATCCACCAAGTCTCTGTTTCCTTAGGGATCATTAAACCTAGTTACAGTGGAGATGACTCCAAATTGAAAGGTGCAGACCTGTCTAAAATTACTTCTACTGCTCAATCCATCCAGACACTCATGCCTATCGAACAGATCAAAGACGCACAAAGTGCCATGGCGGTTATGATTCCTCAAGGCACTCCTGAATACGGACAAGCAGCCGGCGTCAGCTATGACAATCCTGTCCAAGGCCTTGATCAACTCGTACGACTCGAGCGAAGTGTTCAACTCAATGCTGAACAACAAAAACGATACGTGGCCTTAGTCACCAAACCCGTAGGTATCAGTTGTGAATACTGCTGCGGTGTAGGTCCCATTGGAGTCGATGCCAATGGAAAAAGCCGATGCGGATGCAAACACAATCCTGCTGTACTTGGCTTAACCAAGTGGCTTATCCAAAATACAGACTACTCAGATGCCCGGATTGTGAAAGAAGTCCTTTTATGGAAGAGTTTGTTCTTTCCCAAACAAATGGTAGCCCTCAGCCTTAAAGTCGCTGGCGGCGATCCCGATACACTCAAAGACTTACCCGGAATGGTAGGAGGATGTTAAGATGAAAGCACAAACCCTAGTAACCATTGCTTTAGTTGTACTAGTTGTCGTTTATGGCGTACAGACTATGCAACTGATGAATGTCAAAGAACAAATTGCTGGCGGCAACGTTAAAGTCAGCAGTACCAGTATTCCCATGCAAGGCGGACAAGCCGGAGTCCCGGCTAATGTACAAAACCTGCCTGAGATGGTTGGCGGTTGCTAGCTTAGCATGCGGTATTCTTTCTTTTTTCTACTTTTATTTTCTCTTTCCTTTGTAGCTGCCCTTACCATACCTGCTAATGTGCAGAAAGTCATTGATTACCAAAACAGCATGTCTTTGAATGTTACTTTCTTGATAACCTTTGTTATTGGCTTTCTTTCCTTTACCAGTCCCTGCGGATTTGTACTCATCCCCGCGTTCTTTTCCTATGCATTCAAGGAACGCAAAAAAGCCTTCTGGATGAGTCTCGTGTTTAGTTCAGGGATGATCTTGGCGTTTTCCATTGTCGGACTGATCGCGGGAATGATGCGCGACATCTTTAACCCATATAAAACCTATATTTCCATTATCTCCGGCCTTGTACTGATCTACTTTAGCTATCTCATGCTGAATGAAAAAGGCTTTGGTGGATTCACCTTTCAACTGGATGCGGGCAAGAAGAAGACCTTTTTGGGCATTTTTATTTTGGGAATGCTATTTGCCTTTGGCTGGACACCCTGCGTTGGACCAGTCTTGAGTGGAATTATTTTGATGGCGACCCAGCTGGATAGTCTGCTAAAAAGTGTTTTACTTTTGGTTGTTTATGGGTTTGGGGCTACGTTGCCCTTGATTGTCTTGTCGTACTTTTCCGACACCTTTGACTGGGCAAGGAACTGGAGAAGCAAACCGGTGACGATCTTTGGCAAGAAATTCCTACGCTATAACCTGATCTCAGCCATTGTCTTGTTCTTGATGGGATTAATCATGCTTGAAGGTGGAACGCAGTTCTTCCAACGAAACATTCCTGATTGGACAGGCTGGAACATGGACTGGTGGATGAACCTTGGCGATCAACTGATGAGCAGCACTTGGACGCAAGGATGGGCGAATTGGGTGGGACTATTATTCGTAATCCTACTACTTACTATTTTATATTACCTATATGAAAGAGATACATGAAATCTCCGTTCTTTGCGAATAAAGACTTAGTTCTACTCGTATTGTATAGAATATTCTCGGAATGAGACAAAATTCTTCTGAAAATAGGGCGAAGCTTTAAATATGAATCGTTAGTGCCTTTGCTATGCGCTATCTAGGCCAGATGTTTCCGAACGCTAAACTTGTTGCGAGAGCTATTCGAGACTTAAGTTTTCCTAAGTTGGTGTTTCATGGAGTTAATAACACACGTACGGATATTTTTCAGCCTCGAAGCGACTACGATCGGTCAGAACTTATCGTACCAAACGCTATATATCTTGAGCCAACCACGGCTTGTGACAGAAGGTGTGAGGGCTGTTATGTCCCTACTTCAGGAATACCTTCAATAATGAATCCTGTTTTAGCTCAGCATGTTTTCGATGCTGCCTCAACTCTTCGTGTCAACTATGTAGCCTGGTTCGGTGGAGAACCCTTGCTTCCGCCTGTGCGCGAAATGACTCTGAGTGTGTCTGAAAGAAATCCCAAAGTGGCTGTAGTGATATGTACCAATGGAGACTTTTTAGATGATCACGTGGCTGATCGTATAGCTAACACAGATAACATGGCTGCATTCATTAGCACGGATGGCTTCGAAAAAACACATGATCAAAGAAGAGGGGAGGGCTCTTATAAACAGGTTTTGCAAGCAACGGATCGCTTACGAAAAAAGAGAGCTCTTTTCGGGTATGTTGCCACACTGACCTCAGCAAATTTTCGCGAAGTAACATCGGAGCCTTTTGTTGACGAGATGATCGCTCGCGGAGCTTTCATTGGGTCTTATACTCTTTTCTTATCAGACTCTTTTCACCCTCTTCAACTTCAGCCTGGCCAATTTGCAGAGGCTATTTCAGCCCTTAATGAATTATCTGCGCGTAAACCTCTCTATATCCTTTCTGCTGACTTCGGTCGACTCAGAGGAGGCACTGTTATGAAAGGAAAACGCCTGTCAGGGTTGACGGTTGACCCTCAGGGAGGTGTACGAACCGAGAGAGGCGGAAAGCCCTTAGATTTTATCTCTCCAACACGCACTCTGGTAGACATTATTAAAGGAGAATCACTTCAAAGCATCTTTGTAACAAAAGCAAATGGCTCGCCTAATGCCCCACATGATAGTGGGAGAAAAACTGTAATAGAGGAAGCTTATCAATTGATGGTAGTACGAGCTCAGTAAGTAACCAATTCCAAGCCCTTCACTTTGCTGAAGTCTTTTGCGTTGCGGGTGAGGAGCTTTTCTTTAAGATTCAAGGCCATGCCGGCGATCATGCAATCCTGCGGTAGAAGCATATTGCCTTTCTTTGATAAAGAGCCATGAAGCTGCCCAGCTTCTTCGGCAGAGAACCAATCAAAAGAAACAATCCAAATATCTTCTAGGGCTTTTCTAATCTTCTCCTTTTCTTTTTCAGGGTAGTTGCTATGAGCAACCCCCATGAAAAGCTCGAAGATGGTTATGGCCGTTACAGACAACGTTTCTCTTGTTTTTTTAAACTGCTCTAACTTCAGCAGTGCTTTCTCGTCCTTATTCATTAAATCGATGATAAACGTTGTATCTAAGATCATCTTTGCATTGCTCTGATGGTTTTGCTAAACCCTTTTTCCATTTCTTTTCCTATTTCTTTCCTGTATTTTTTTAACTCTTCTGCTTCTTTATCAGTGAGGAGACCTGCTAAGGCATAGAGGCCTTTTAGAGAGGGTGGAGGAATGATGCGTGTGATGACATTACTGAAGCTCTCGTTCTTTTCCTTTTTCGAGGCGAGGCGCTCATAGGCTTCTAAGGTGATGGTGATGCATTTCGTGGCCATGTTGATCTAAATGTATGTATATGTATTTATATTTTATGCTTGGTTTAACATATTGACTATATAGAAAATATTTATTGCAATCTTTACTGCATGAAACAAATGAGCATTAGAAAAGAACTCACTTCATTTTAATGGACAGCTCGACATCTTAGAAAGCTTGTCCAATGGCTGGGAACCGCTTAACTTTACATTCCCCGGGAAAATCCAGGTAGGATACCCACTGATACCTGCAGCTTTGCACTGGGCTGTCATCTCTTTCGGATTTCCTGGAGAAGCGCATTCAATGTAATTGATGAATTCAATACTGCTTCCGAACATCTTCTTCTGCTCCTGACAGTGAGAACACCAATAGGCACCGTACATGACAATGTTCTTCTCCGTTAAGCACTTAGCGAACGCGTCAAATTCATGAGGATCTGCGCGGAAAGAAAGGTATAACCAAGACCCCAGACTCACTATAACTAGACAGACTATGACCCAGATGATTCTTGAAGTAATCTTCTTCTTTGTAGATGAGATAGCCACCTCAGCTCTATGCTGTTTGGACTCTATCTTTTGAAGCTGACGACGCTCCTTACGACTTAAATGCTCGGGCATGCCGTTCAAAAATAAGGAAGGGTTTAAAACGTTTCTGAATTCCACCTTTCTGAAGGTGGAATTCTGACGTGCCACAAAGATGCAGACATCTTTGGGCCAACTGAAACGACAGGCGTTTCAGTGGCACGAAAATACTAATTTTCGTTGCCCCAGAAAGCTTTGCTTTCTGAGGGATCAAGAACCGTTGGTTCTTGACAGATTTGTGCATCCTATTCCACCTTGACGGTCTTGAACGATCCCTGCGGGGTAAAGTCAAGTCGGGTGTGCTGAGTTGAAGTGGTAGAACCATAGGGCGAAA
>CAYOJS010000001.1:1838-44236 GCA_964404345.1 uncultured Methanosarcinales archaeon | reverse complement strand
CCAATCAAAAAACATTCTAAACACAAAAAAAAGAGTTATTCAAACCTCTCTATATAACATCATAAAATATATAACATCATAAAATATACAACAAATAGTGAGATTCGCTAGCATGCTCAAAAACTATCGTTTCTGGCATGCAGAGGATTTGAAAAATCCTCGCACCAGAACTCTTCGAGTTCTGTGTGCCAGCAGCTTTGCTGCTGAGCATAGCAAATTGCGAAAAGTTTTAAAATCAATGCAATTTGCTATAAAAATGACTAAAGCACAAGGAGATTACTCCTTCACCCTCATCCTTTTCTTTGGTGTCTTTTTCATCAGCCTTATTGCCTTGGGGTATTTTTACTTGTACGATGAAGATGTTTTTTCCATTGATAAATGCAACTTTAGCAAAGGCTTTGGATGTAAACAAGCCTTCGTTCCGGAAGGCTTTGAACTTGAAATCTTCAACCTCTACGGAATGGACATCAAAGCAGTCCGTATCCAAGTAGAAACCACCAATCAGAGTAAGACCCCCTGTCACGAAACCCAATCGGTTGGAGACTTAGGCAATACGGTTTCCACCCCCAAACTGCTTTTTTGCAAACCACCCAACGGCACCTATGCAGAAGGAGATAAACTCAAAGGCAATCTCCGCATCACCTTCCAAGACCCTCTTCTTAGCTTTAATGATCGTACCTTCAAAGGAGAACTCCTCACCCGCGTCCGAACCAATCAAACGACACTCTGGGATAAAGTCTTTGGATGAAGGCCGATAACTATATAAATCCCCCCCAACGCTCTAAAAACATGGAACTCAACATTCTTGAGCACACTAAAAAGCGATTGGTGTTTGAACTTAAAGGCGCTGACCACACGTTCTGTAATCTGCTCAAGAATGAACTCTGGCAAGATAAAGATGTCAAAATCAGCACGTATGCCATCAATCACCCCTTGATTGGAAACCCCCGACTCATCCTCGAAACTAAAGAAGGTGAAACCGAAAAGGTACTCCACAAAGCCCTGGACCGATTGGAAGAAAAAAACAAAGAATTCTTAACCAGCTTTAAACGCGCGCGATAAGTTTAACGACCAAACCTTCTTTCCCGTTGCTTGTATTCTTCAATGCACGCCACCAAGTCGGTCTTTTCGATCTCCGGCCACATTTTGTCCAAGAAAATGAGTTCAGCATAATTACCCTGCCAAATCAAGAAGTTAGATGTACGCTTTTCTCCACCAGTACGGATGATCATGTCAGGCTCATCGGCCATGTACAAGTTCTTTGAAAAAACTTCTTCATTAATCTGAGAAACATCCAAAAGACCTTTTTTCAATTGCTCCGCAATCTTTAAAACCGCATCCATCACCTCTTCCCGGCCCCCATAAGCCATGGCAAAATTGACGGTGTACTTCTTCTTTCCAGCTGTTTTTTCCATGACCTCTAGCATTTTATCTTTGATTTCAGAAGGGAATAATTTGATTCTTCCAATGAAACGCACCATCATGTCTTGAACTGATTTGTCTTTCTTTTCCAGTTTTTCCAGTAATTCCTGTAACATTTCCTTGAATATCTTCATCAGGTAATCAAATTCTTCTTTTGGGCGATTGAAATTTTGCATTGAAAAGGCATAAAAGGTAATCTCTTCGATTCCGAGCTCTTTCGCCCATTCTAAGACTTTAATCACCTTTTCCTTGCCCCATTCGTGACCCTTCCAGGGTTTCATCATTAAGCGCTTTGCAAAGCGCCTGTTACCATCTAGAATGATTCCAACGTGCTTAGGAACGGGGCTTGAAACGGGCTTTAATGAGCTCATAGTACCCGAGTTAAAAAACACCTATTTAAATATTACTACTGCTGCTAAAGAGAAGGCTGACATTCCCCACACAAGCGATTCCCTTCCACTTCAGAGAGACCTTCTGAAAATTCCCCACAGTTTTCACACACTCCATCTTTTGATCCATGAGTTATCGATTCGCGCTTATCCCCCCTTAATTCCCATTTTTCCACGATCAACTCAAACAATTGGGGCTCAATCTTTAAGATGTCTTTCATCGTGATAAACCCTGTAATTTTACCCCCTTCCATCACCGGTAAGTGCCGTATATCGTTTTCCCGCATGACATTCAAAGCGTCCACAATGTCTTTATTCGGAGAAATCGTAACTTGGATCTTATCTGCAATCTCTCTGATGGGGGTATCTCGGACATCCAATGCTTTTACAATAGCTTTATGGATGATATCCCTTTCCGTGACAAGTGATTTTACCTTCCCCTTCACTTTAATTAACAAACTGCCAATGCCGTGCTTTTTCATCAGGCAAGCACACTCTTGGATGCTCATTAATTCTTCTGCCACGATGGGCTTTGTGGTCATGGCGTCTAGCACTTTATATCCGGTTTTCATCCACCCACCCCTTTATTGAAAAAAGTCAATCGATCACCCTGAAGTGAGGAAACCAGAACGCTTTAAAAAACTTTTTATTGTTAGTAATTGATTAGAACTTCCACATCTTTCCCGAAAATATCTTTTAACTTTTCAAATAAAATTTCCTTGATGAATGCCTTTTGGGGGATATCCATTTTAGCCAAGTCTTTTTCCATTTCCTCCAAACTGCTCGACTTTATATTTGCTAAAGAACCCTCTGCCGTGATATCTGCCGAGGAGATTTCTTTCTGTTCGTTGTCGATATCATGAATGATGTACGCTTTTTTATCCAACAACATCACTTCTCCATATTTATTTCCATGCTTTACTCGGATCTTAGCCCTTTCCAATTCTTTCCCTCGTTTACGTTGGATGTACTCAACAAGGAAACGAATCAGTTCAGCCGACTTTTTTTGAACGATGCTTATATCTGTCTTTGACAATTTCTTTGCATCATAATCCTTCTTGGCTTTTACGATGTCTTTTAAGATACGCAGAAACTTCTCTGGGATCAAACCCTTACTTACTGCTTCTTCTTCAAATATGGTCACTAATTCCCCTTCTGAAACCTTTTCAACTCCTTCCAAGCGCATGATGTCCCGAATCAAGGTAACAATGCTCTCATAGGTATGCAAGACGGCTTCTTCCTCTTTAACCGCTTCAATTTGGGTGAATAGCTTTTTCAACCGCTTCAAAAACTCGTCAGCATCGTTGATTAAGGTTTCTAACTCCGTAGCGGAGAGCTCCTTCTTTGTGCCATGCTCTAAGTCTTTACGCACTTGAATGTTACGCTCTAAAATCTTAATGAACTTATCCTCCAATAACTTGGTTTTCTTCACAAACACTTCACGCATGATCTCTGGCGTCTCTTTGGGCGTTGGAGGAGGAATGCCGTATAACATCAAAGCGGCCTGACTAGGGGTAATGATTGCCCAGAACGTATCCTCTAAACCCATCTCTTTGATTTTATACTTAATCCGCTGCAAGGTCTGATCGCCTGACTGCATGAACAAGTCGATGGATTCTGGGCTTGGCTTGATACGGCCCATTCGCAATAATTGCTTCCAAGGCATGAAAATGCCTCGATCGTACAAAGGAATGCCATCTCTTAAGAACGTAAAAATAATCGGATTGGCTTCTTTGATGTACTCCCAGAAATCCGTCAAGATGTACACTTGAATGTTCAACTTGTTTTCAATTCCTGTCATCTTACCCGCATCGTAACCCATTCCGATGATGATCGCCCGGAGCTTATCCTTTAACTCAGCGCGGGTCATTTTCTTAACATCCGTATCATCAATCACGATAAAAACGTCAATGTCGGATTGCTTTGTTGCTCGACCCTGAACTAGAGAACCGGCTAACACGTATGAGACGATGTACTTCTCAAACTTTTTCAGCACCATATTTTTATGAATCTCTGAAATCTTTACGGCAGCCAACATCCCTTTATCATATACAGGAGCGGATAAAGCAATCATCTGCAGCCAATCATACTTAGCGTCGTAACAGGACTGCCATAGCTCGCTTAGCAATAAGACTTCAATGAATAGGCTTTTATCAATCTCGTCTGCCATGCCTTGCAGAATCGCCACCAACTTATCGCGTAACTCAAGCTTAGACATCTTCTGAGAATCTGAATCATCCACTAAGATCAATACGCTGATCTTGTCCTTTAACTTTTCATCCTTACTGGGTGGAAGAAGGCTGATCCCCATGATGTATTCATCAAACTTCTTTAACGCTTTCTCTTTAAAGGCTTCCAGCTTCGTTTTTATTTCGTCTAGTTTCTTCTTCGCCTCTTCCGGTAGGTGGTCTTGTAAGGCTTTTATATCCTCTACAGGAGGTGCTTTTTCAGCAGGTTTTTGTTTAGAATCGGCTTTGGCAGCCATACAGGATGTGAGGCCAACAACGTTTATAAATGTTGCTATACGGGTTTAATGCTTGTTTTAGATAAAGTCTAATCTCCTTTTAGTATCGGATGTTATCGTCTCTACTTTTAGGAACAAAGGCTCCTTTACCCAACCCCAGGCTTTCCAGTACTGCATCTACATCGACATCACTCCCGCGGAAGGTCTCGGACCGTGAACGCGGGTTGTTCAACAACTCGATTAATTTTTGAGTGGGCATCTTCGTGATGAGCACATTCTTTGCCGCCGCTGGATCATATACAGCACGGATCCCAAGTGCCTTGGCTAATTTTTGCTTCAATGTTTCATCTGCATAACTAATAGCGGAACGGTATTGATTATAATCGTTTTTCACTATGAAATATTCATTTTGCTTTATCGATTTTCGAATGGTAGTCAATTCATTTGAAGAATAAGGCGTATAGGTTTGAATGGATCTACGATTGTATACCTGACCAATTTGTTTAGCTAGACCCTGACGCCCTGCCAATACGCGATTGAAACCTCCTTGAGTGCCCAAGCTTCGATCTACAGTCGTTGTCCCAGCGCTTCCCGTATAAGGATTTATGTAATAAGCTGAAACAGTGGACATTACTATTAAGAATAAAACAAATCCCATTGCTAATTTCATTTTCATCTCTCCTCTTCTGAAACTTTTTTTTGAGCTTCACTCAGATAATACGTTGAACGCACTCGGTGGCGCTCATCCTTTGACTCTGAAAAGGCATTTGCCAAGAAACCTACTAACCCTATTGGTTGTCGGTATTTGTTCACGGTTCCGCGATCGGAACTCCACGTGAAACGTTGGCCAACCATTCCCACTACACCTGAAGAAGGTTCATTGCTTTCTTGCTCACCGAGGAGGATGGCTTCTTCACCTTTCTCAATCAAGTTTAAGCCTTGCAAACGTCGTGTTGCTGCTAATGAATGTCTCGCATCTTTTTGTTGATTCATTACCTTTTGTATCCCACCCAACCGGTCCTCGTTTGTTTTTATAAATAAAGGAGTATTTGAAATTTGTTCGAGATGAGCTGTCGAATAAAATAAGGAAGGAGAGGTTTCCTGAATCCACCACATCGGACGATTCTGACGGGTTGTAGGATCGTAAAAACTAATCGGAGCATCAGAGGCCCAAGAGGCCATACTCTGCACTAAGAACAGCAAGGCAACGCATACGATGAATGTTTTCATACAATCCCTCTTGATCTCCTAAGCTTTGTTGTTTTATAAATCTTTGCGTTCGAATCCCCTACCTCGAAACCACTGGACATCCACCGACAAAGTATTTAAACCAAGTTTTCGTCTTAAACCCTGCCTCTGTCCGGCTTGTGCCCTTATGATTGAATTCATGCCAGAACCCCCTCCTGATGAACTCACAATTAATGTACTCCACCCGCTCTTCAAACAGTGGTTCTTTAAGACATTCAAGGAATTCAGTCCCCCCCAAAAATACGCGATTTACAATGTGCATAGTCGCATCAATACTCTTGTTAGCAGCCCTACAGGCTCTGGGAAAACGCTCTGTGCCTTTGGCGCTATCCTCAATGAATTAGTTGGATTGTCTACCATTGGATATCTAGAAGACAAGATCTACTGCCTTTACATCAGCCCCCTCAAAGCCCTCTCACGAGACATTGAAGTCAACCTTCAAGGCCCTCTTACTGAATTGGAAGAATTGGCTGGAAAGAAATTAGGCATCCGAGTTGCCGTTAGGACAGGGGACACCACGCCAGCCGAGAAAAGCAAGATGCTCAAGCATCCCCCCCATATCCTAATCACAACTCCTGAAAGCCTTGCCATCATCCTCACAGCCCCTAAATTCCGAGAGAAACTGCGAGACACCCAATGGGTGATTGTTGATGAGATTCATAGCTTGGCTGGCAGCAAACGAGGTGTTCACCTCTCCCTCAGTCTTGAACGCCTTCAACGGATGACAAACTTCACCCGTATTGGCCTTTCGGCCACTGTTGCGCCGCTGGAAGAGGTGGCTCGGTTTCTGGTAGGCCTTGAAGACCCTGACCAAGAAAGGTACCGCCCCTGCAAAATCGTCGATGTACAGTACTTTAAAAAACTAGACCTTAAAGTGCTCAGCCCTGTTGAAAACCTTGTTAAAAGCAGCCATCAGGCGATCCACAACGCCACATACGAACTCATGGACGACTTAATCCAAAAACATCGCACGACCCTTGTTTTTACCAACACACGCTCAGCCACGGAACGAGTCGTGCACCATCTCAAAGAAAAATTCCCCAAGCATTACAAGTACCTGGATGAAGAAGCTGGGCAAGGGAGCATGATTGGCGCTCACCACGGAAGCCTCAGCAAAGAGTCACGCGTTAATCTAGAAAATAGGCTCAAAGAAGGCAAACTGCGCGCAGTTGTTTGCAGCACAAGCCTTGAACTCGGAATTGATATTGGTTACATTGACTTGGTTATCTTGCTCGGCAGCCCCAAATCAGTGGCGAGAGCGCTGCAACGAATTGGCAGAAGCGGACACAAACTGCACGAAGAAGCCAAAGGACGCATTATTGTCATGGACCGTGATGACTTGGTTGAATGTGCTGTCTTGCTTAAGGCTGCCTTGGAAAAGAAAATCGATCGCATTGATATCCCTGAAAATTGCCTGGACGTACTCGCTCAGCAAGTACTGGGCTTTGCCCTTGAAGAATCTGTTCATGTGGATGAACTGTACAAATTGATCAAACACAGCTACAATTATCGAAAACTCTCTCGTAAAGACTACGATGAAATCATCCAGTACTTGGCTGGTAACTTTTCGGCCTTGGAAGACCGAAATGTATATGCCAAGATCTGGTACGATCCTTTGACAAAAATGCTAGGCAAACGCGGCAAAATGACTCGAGTCATTTTCATGACGAATGTGGGCACCATTCCGGACGAGACGAATGTCAAAGTCAAAGTGGGAGGGCAGCTCATCGGATTTATCTCTGAACCCTTCCTCGAACGCCTCAAGCGAGGAGATGTCTTTGTCCTCGGCGGTGAAACGTACGAGTTTCAATACGCTCAAGGCATGACCGTCAATGTTAAAGCTTCTGTGAATCGAACCCCGACTGTGCCTTCTTGGTACAGTGAGATGCTTCCGCTCAACTATGACCTTGCACTGGAAATTCTCAAATTCAGAGACCATATGAAACACCACCTTGAAAGCTCCACGAAAGAAGAAACAATTCAATTCATCCACAATTACCTTTATGTCGATCAGAACAGCGCGAACAGCATCTATGAATACTTCTACCAACAATACCATTATGCTCAAATAAGCACCCCTAGCCAGATTGTCATTGAACACTACACAGAAGAAAGCCGCAAATACCTCATCTTTCACACTCTTTATGGGAGACGCGTGAATGACGTCCTGAGCCGAGCGGTCGGCTTTGTCATTGGAAAAATCCAAAACCGTGATGCTGAAATTGGCATTACTGACAACGGATTCTATGTCATGACTGCCAAAGGCTTGCAAGCCTCTCGAGCCTTTGAGCTGATCAAAAGCGCTGAACTCCCTAAACTCATGCGGCATGCTCTTGACAAGACGGAGGTTTTGAACCGAAGATTTCGGCATTGCGCTGCCCGAGCCCTTATGATTCTTCGCAGTTATTATGGGCGCACGAAAAGCGTCGGCAGACAACAAATGAGCAGTCGACTTTTGATTAGCGCTGTGCGGCGCATCAGCGAAAGCTTCATCATACTTAATGAAGCCCGAAGAGAAGTCCTTGAAGACCTCATGGACATCAGGCACGCACAAGAAGTCTTGCAAGGCATTGAAAACGAGACGATCCGAGTCCACGAAATCCATACGGACTTACCAAGTCCCTTTGCCTTCAACATTGTTGCCTTAGGCTATTCGGACATTATGAAAATGGAAGACAAACACGTCTTTTTACAACGGATGCACGACATGGTATTGGCCAAGATCAGCCTCAAAGAAGGAAGAAGAACGATACATTAAAAAACCCTAAACTCCTTTTACAGCTGATGAACAAGGCTTTTGTTGCGCTCTTCTTCCTGGTTTTACTTTTTAGTGCTTGCCAATCACAAAGCACGGATTATCGGCAAGTGCGTGCAGTATCTGGTGGGGGGCAACCCTCAGAAACCCCCCCTGAACCTGAAGCAGTCACTCAACCTTCTTCTGATTCTCCCACCCTAAGCCCTCTTAAAGAACAACTCCGTCAATACCTGCAAAATCCCCCCACTTCAAAAGTTACTTATCACCTTCAGACACAGATTCAAGACCAAGACCAAACCCATACGATCTCGGGAACTCAAACCGTTGCTATTCGCGGCAAAGACCTCTCGATGAAAACCACGCTAGAAGACTCTCAATCCACGACTGCCAATTATGTTTTAAATGGAGTTTACTATGCTTGCCAAATGGAATCGAGTCAATGGACTTGCTATGAACTCCCCAAACCTAAGAACGATCCTACTCCTCAAATTCAACAAGCCATTCAGGATGACCTTGAAAAGATGGATGTTACGGATGCAGGCCAAAAAACCTTTTTAGGAGTAAAAGCTCGATGTTTCGGCCTCGGCTTTCAAGACCCTCAAACCCAAGAGAGCGGTCAAACCACCTATTGCTATGATGAAAAAGGAGCCTTACTCTATAGTCATACACAGACTTCAACCTTTGAGAACACCTTGGAAGCTACTGCTTATCATCCGCCTACGCAAGCTGACTTTCAATTGCCTGCTAAAGCGCAATCCCTTCCCGAAGAACCTGCTTCTTCGTGAGTCATTCTGATCAAAAGAAACTCTTTTCGTTTTGATTGACCTTAGAATGCTTAACCTATTTAGAAAACATAGAAAAAAAGATCTAATCAGAAGAACAAAAAAATAAAGCTTAAACGGCTTTACTTGTTTGGTAAGATGCGGCAAACAATGGTGCCACAGGTAGGGCAATCGCCCTTCATCATTCTACGACCCTTAGCGTTCTTACTCTCTTTACCGTTTTTGATCTCTCGCTTTGCTTTGCACTTAACACAATAGCCTTCCATGGTATCACCTATCACGCTTAAAACTAAGCGCTCTACTCTCCTTCGACGAAGCCAACTTTATAAATTTATCTCTAAACATTCGTTAAAACGGCTGAAAAGCTTGAAAACGGCTAATATGGCTTGTTTAAGCTTAGATAAGAATCCTTAAAAGCAAGCTTGCCTTACGCCTCTTTATGGTCCTTCCCACGCTTACTGTCGACGAGCTCAAGAAGAAATTGGATTCTAAGGCAAAGGTGAAGATTCTGGACGTACGGAATCCGGATGAGCTTCAATACGGGACAGTTGCAGGGTATAAACAAATCCCTCTTCCTGAGCTTGAAAGGCGCTACAAGGAACTCGATCCGAAAAAAGAGTATGTAGTGTATTGCCGAACTGGTGGGCGTATCAGCAAGGCTTGCGAATTCCTCATCCAGAAAGACTACAAAGCCACTAACTTGATTGGAGGCATCCTAGCCTGGAAGAAATACGATTCTAGCATACAGGAGTATTAAGAACTGGCTGTCTTATTTTTCCTTCATCTTAAAATCAAGAATGGATTCATTGTCCTTGCCAAAGGTGAATTCTGCTTCTAACTTTTTTCCGTTTAGTATTCGAGGAAGCCAATGTTGGTCGTCCTGCCACATCTTACCGAATGGAATCTTTTCATGGTGAAACCAAGCTGGAGCCATTTCTTCTGTTTCCTCTGGACTGCCTTCCCATTCCTTTAACACGAATACATGCACTTGTTGATTCCACTCGGGCTTTTGTGAAAAGAAAAAGGACAAAGCAGCCATCTTCTCTAGGTTTTCTTTTGAACCCTTAACCTTTGCTTCTTCTAGCAATTCTCGAAGAGCCGCGTCTTCCAAGGATTCGTTCTCCTTCGGCTTACCGCCAAACCCGTTGAACTTGCCTTCGCCAAAGCCACGCTTTTTCATGCCGAGGAGAACTTGCTTGCCTTTCACGAGAAAACACAAAGTGGCTTGTTTCACTCTAAGAAGGGTTTCATTTGTCTTTATAGTTTTTTCGTTCCAAGTTTTTAGAAAAAATAGAAAAGTGCGGGGGAAGGGATTCGAATCGTTAAGATCTTTCCTTTACTATCAGTCTATGCACTGCTGACCTAGATGTGCCCACTTCATTTGCAATCTGTCGAATGCTATATCCTTTGACTCTGAGTCTAAGAATCGCTTTTTTGTCGATCTTTGGTTTTTTGGTTGCCATTAGGATTTTGTAGGCCTCTAGGAGCTTTTGGGTCTTTTCTTGATTGAAGCGGAACCCTATATTCTCAGCGAATCTGATGACATTTTCTTTGTTTCTGAGGATCCAAAAATAATACTCTACCCTTTCATGATTAGTAAGCTTTAACTCGCGCAATCCACTACAGGTTACATTGAAACTTTCGATTCGTTCTTTGACTTGACTAAGAAACTCCATTAGTGATGCTCTTAAAGAAGGGATTTTTCTCATGTTAAATCTCAACTTATTTACATATGATTTTCTCTCGATTTTTACCGTTGTGAGTTCATCTTCTAACAACCCTTGAAGGAATATTCGGCTGGATTCTTTAGATTCTATAATCCACTTAGGAATTTTGAAAGGAGTGAGCGTTTTATTCCCTTTGGGCGCTCCTAAAGCGTGAAGGGTTCTTCCAAACGCAGAATTATTAATCTGTAGTAAATGGGTAGTCGGGCTATGATCTCGCCTATAAAGCTTGATTTGTTGTCTTTGGATCGAGCATTTTTTGATGAGTAGTTCCTTGATGAAGTCTAAGCTTTCACTTTTGCTTGATACGAGCTTGACTGTGAAATGATTATCAAGATGCCCGTCACCCATGATTTTAGCCACTAGATAAGCAAATTCATGGGCTAGATTGGATCCCTGTACTAGAGGCAGCCACTCTCTAAATGCTTCTTTTGCTTTATTTGGCACTGACCCTGTGTAGGTCTTATAAATATCGTCGAGCTCTAAGATTTCCTTGTTAATTTTTTTATTCATACAAAGCCTCTTTGGAATAAAAAATTAACAGGAGAAATCTGTAGCGATTCATCTAGTTTTCGCAGGAACTGTGCCCCTAGTGATCCCTTTAAAAAAGATGCGGGGGAAGGGATTTGAACCTTTTCGTGCTCAAAACGCTTGTTTTGAGCATCTCGAACCCACTAAGGGACAGGATGACTTACGTCACAGGCCGAAGGCCTCAGCACTTAAGTGTCTTAAGTCCTGCGCATTTGATTGCCCGTCTATTCGACGCCAGGCTTTGCTACCCCCGCATGTTAAAAACGGGTTTTACTAGGCTTAAAAATCTTTGTGTTTCGGCAAGGCTATGAGGAATCGAGCCAAAAACATATAAACTTAGAGTGGCTCGGGGGATGCATGACCTACAAACAAGCGATTCTCGTTCGAGCAGATCTGAAACTGCCGAAAGGGAAGATGGCAGCGCAAGTGGCACATGCAGCTGTACAAGCGGCAGCGAACAGCTCCCGAGAGAAAGTTAGAGATTGGGAAGAAGCTGGGCAAGGAAAGATCGTCCTCAAAGTAGATGATTTAGCTGAACTGAAGCTATATGAAAAACGAGCTCGAGACGCGGGGTTGACGACGGCATTGATTATGGATGCTGGCCATACGGTTGTGGAACCTGGAACGATCACTTGCTTGGGTATCGGGCCGGACGCGGAAGGAAAACTCGACTCGTTGCTTTCTAAACTGAAATTGGCCTAATTTTACACATAAATTATATAAACGAGACCTAGGTACAAGCTGAGATGCAAGAAAAAAATCTATTAGTTGAGGAACGCCTCAAGAAACTCGAAGAACTCAAGAAACGAGGTATTAACCCCTATCCTTATCGTTATCATAAGTCACAGCATGCCAGTGAAGTTCAATCTAAATACGCTCACCTAAAAAACGAAGAAAAAGTAGAAGATGTGGTTTCTGTAGCCGGGCGCGTCTTGATTTTTCGACGTATGGGGAAGGCTACCTTTGCAAGCCTTCAAGACCAAAGCGGTAAAATTCAGCTTTACTTTCGAGAAGACCAGTTAGGTCTTGACCAATATGAGATCTTAAAACTCCTCGATGCAGGAGACTGGATCGGTGTGGAAGGATCGATCTTAAAAACGAAAACTGGTGAAATTACGGTCTTTGTCAATAAGCTTACAGTCCTTTGCAAAAGCATCTTGCCCTTGCCTGAGAAATACCATGGTTTGCAAGACAAAGAACTTCGCTACCGGCAACGCTACTTGGACTTGATTGTGAATCCTGAAGTCAAAGAACGCTTTGTGAAACGCACCAAGATCATTGATGCGGTACGCCAATTCCTCAACAGCCATGGCTTCCTTGAAGTTGAGACTCCAGTCCTTCAAGTCTTATACGGAGGAACGAATGCAAAACCCTTCACGACGCACATCAACGCTTATAATATGCCTATGTATCTGCGCGTAGCGCCTGAGCTGTACTTGAAAAGACTTGTCGTCGGCGGCTTTGAAAAAATCTATGAGATCGCAAGAAACTTCCGCAATGAGGGTGTTGATCAAACACATAATCCTGAGTTTACGATGATTGAATGGTACGAAGCCTATGCAGACTATCACATCATGATGGACCGCGCCGAAGACATGTACCGCTTTATAGCCAAACAAGTCTATGGAACAATGAAAATTCCTGTTCATGACAAGGAAGTGGACTTAGGACCCAAATTTCCCCGCATCCGCATGGTGGATGCCATTCAGCAAAACCTAGACATTGATGTAGAAAAAATGTCTGAAAGCGAACTAAGAGATTTCTGTGGAGAAAAAAAGATTGACGTACGCGGGAGCCCCAATAAAGGCACGTTGATCTTTGAGATCTTTGACAAACTCATCGGACCCCAACTGGAAAATCCTACTTGGATCATTGATTACCCAAAAGAAGTTTCCCCCCTCAGTAAAGTTCATCGAGAAGATCCTCGTTATGTAGAGCGATTTGAATGCTATGTCAGCGGCAAAGAAATCGGGGATGGCTGGAGCGAGATTACAGATCCGATTGCCCAGCGAGAGCGCTTTGAATCGGAACAAGCAGCCCTGTGTGCTGGTAAAGAAGAAGCCCATCCCATGGATGAAGACTTTATTATTTCTCTGGAGTATGGTATGCCTACCTTAGGAGGGATCGGTATTGGTATCGACCGCCTGGTCATGCTATTCACCAATTGTTGGAGTATCCGAGATATTATTTTCTTCCCCACGATGAAACCCCTAAAAGATGAGGAAACTGACCATAAAGCTTAAAAACAAGCACCCTTTTGAAATAGATGTGAAGAAAATCATTCTTGGTTTAACGGAGAGGATTGTCATTCAAGGGCATGATGGTGAGCATATGGCCCTTGCCAAAATCGATACAGGGGCTTCTAAAAGCAGCATCGACTTAAACCTCGCCCTTAATCTCAAACTCGGCCCCGTGGTTGAAAGCCGCATTGTCAAAAGTGCGCATGGCAACAAACTTAGGCCTGTTATTGATGCTGATATTTTATTAGGAGGGAAACGCGTACGCGCCAAGTTCACTCTTGCCGATCGTGCGCATATGCGCTACAAGGTCCTCATCGGAGAAAACATCCTCCGCAGTGGTTATTTGATTGACCCTTCCCTTCGAAAACCCAAGGCAGACCCTCTATGAAAGCCGCGCTCATCAGCCTCGGAAGCGAAAGTAGCAAAATGACAGCTGAAGCTATGAAAAAGTACTTCTCCCAAGTAGACCATCTAAGCCTTAAACATATTGAAGTCCACTTTTCGGGTAATAAAGCAGAAGTGCTATATGAAGGCAAACCCTTAGCAGAATATGATTGCATCTATGCCAAAGGTAGCTTTCGTTATGCGAGCATCCTCCAAGCCCTTACGAGTCTTCGATATGATAAGTGCTATATGCCCCTACACGAAGAGGCTTTCTCCATTGCTCATGATAAATTTCTCACCCAACTTGCCTTTGCCCGCAATCAAATTCCCATGCCTAAAACCTACCTTGCTGCAACGGTGGTGGCTGCTCGAGAAATTCTTAAAAATGTCACTTATCCTGTCATTATGAAATTTCCTCAAGGCACTCAAGGAAAAGGTGTTATGGTAGCAGATACCTTTGCATCTGCTAGCAGCATTCTTGATGCCCTTACTGCACTTAAACAGCCTTTTATTATCCAAGAATTTATTGATACGGGTGACGAGAAATCAGGTGGTACTCATCTTCGAGGATTGGTGATGGGAGATCGAGTAGCTGGATCTGTGCGGTATCGTTCGGGTGGAAGTGAAAAGCGAAGCAATTGGCACTTAGGAGGGAAAGTGGAACCCGCTGCCCTAGATCCTGCTATCGAGCAATTGGCCATTAAAGCTGCCAAGGCTTCGAGAGCAGAGATTGCAGCCGTGGATATGCTCGAAAGCCACAAAGGGCCCTTTGTCATTGAAGTAAATATCAGTCCTGGTTTGGGTGGTATCAGTAAAGTTACAAAAACAGACCTATCCAATGTTCTTGCTAAATTCTTATCTCAACGTACACAAGAGCGATTGGATCATCTTATGCAAAAAGACACTCGGAACCTCTTTAAAACCATTGACACGAAAGCCCCTCAAGAATTCATCAGTAACTTGGATTTCCGGGGTGCTCGCATTTTACTTCCTGAAGTCATAACCAAATTAACCCGCTTTAGTCCTGAAGATGAGTGCGAGGTCAAAGCTCAACCGGGCAAGTTAGAAGTCAGGCGATTTAAATTATAGGATATAGAAATAATTATCTATAACATATTCTTTATTTTTTCAATATGCTGAGCCATTTCTTGCCCTTTCTTTGTTAGGTTTAAAACTTTCAAACGACCTTGCTTGTCAAATGAAACCAGGCCTGCTTTACTCATTTCTTGCAAAATCTTTACGACATGACTGTACGTGCAATCAACCGTCTTTGCTAAAGAAGAAGCATAGATATCTGCGGTTTTATTTAATAGGTGGATCATCATTAGAGCAGGTTTTTCACGAAAGAAAACATTGAAAATCTTTTTTGTACGAACCACTTTAGTTACATCCAATGTTACCCCTCCAGACGTATATTCTTTTTTATAGTACTTTGCTTTCTTTATTTAGGAAAGTATATGTTGAGGTGTATATAAACCTTTCGCTTGATGATTTTTCTCGTCGATTAATTCTTACTCTTCGGCTTTTATAAAACTTTCCATTTAACATATTGCAAACAAAAAGTTTAAATATCCCCCCAACTGGGGTTTGTTCATTGGAGGTGTATCATGTCTGTTATTGTAAAAGCGAAAGTGAAAGAGCTCACAAAAGAATATAATGTTGCAGGTGATTTTGTGGAAGCCCTAGACAAAAAAGCAACCCAATTGATTAAGGATGCTATTGCCAGAGCTCAATCCAATGGAAGAAAAACGGTTATGGCTCGTGATCTTTAAACCATACGTTCTCTTATTTTTTATTTCAGCCACTCTATTTTAGAACTTAATCCCCTCAGTTCCAAAAAAGAATATCTCCCTGTATTTTTCACTTCTTTCAATAAAAGCTCCAAGCGCGCCACTTCTCCGCTTAATTCTATGAGATCTAAGCGCTTATCCACCCCGGCCAATAAAGAACCTGGTAGAGGCTTTGCTATGGCTTTCGCCTCTAAAAAGGCTTCTGCCCTTTGCTTAGTAGATCCCCCCCCTTCTAGAGCTATCTTCCGCTCTGCATCTACTTCTTTTACTCGAATTGCGTCTGTTAACGCTACAGCTTTAGCGCTTTCGGATAGGATCATAAAGGCAGGCTTTAACAAAGGATTCATTTGCTAAACCAACCTTTTTTCTTTTCTGGAAGAGGAGGGACCGTATCCACGTGCTCCGCCGGAGAAAGAGGAATCTCCATTCTTGCCTCATCCATGGAAGGAGCAGTTACTGGTTCTGGAATCTCTATAGCTGGGGTTTCCTCTTGAACAGGTTCAGGCTCTAAACTGGGGGGGGTCATTGGCTGCTGTGGCTCTGGAGAAACAAATGGAACAGAAGCTTGGGCTGGTTGCACCTGTCGCTTTTTAATCAAGTCCGCCACAGCAATAATCCCCTTTGCAATCTCCTTATTCTGATAAACAACCCTTCCGAGTTTTTCATCTAACTTAGAATGTTTATACTCTTGAGCTAGTTCCTTTTCAGCCACTTCAAATATGTGAATCAAGCGAGAAATGGACTCATTTAACTTACTCATTGTGGTTACTAGGTTTGCTGCTTCCGATGAAACCGGATTTGCCTTTAAACGATCTACTTCCTCTCGTAACCGCAAAATTTCTCTATGAGGCAGAAGCTCGTATTCTTCGTCTTTCATAACCATCCTCTTTTAAATCCCTACCGAAAGAGGATATAAAAAGCTTTCGATCGACCGTAGCCCTTCTTAGTCGTGATGGCCATCTGAAGGCATGCTTGGAGATTCGCTGGCTTTGCCCCCTGCAATGACATCATCAATCCGTAAAATCATAATTGCTACTTCAGAAGCAGAAGAAAGGGCTTGTGTTTTGATCTTCAAGGGCTCTATAACGCCTTCTGCCCAAGCATCCATAACCTTACCTGTGAAGACATTCACACCGGCCCATTTTTGACCTTTTTCATGCGCATTCTTCAATTCGGCTAGCATATTGATTGTGTCCAACCCTGCGTTCTCTGCTAAAGTTCTCGGGATTACTTCCATTGCTTCGGCAAAAGCCTTTGCTGCTAACTGCTCTCGTCCAGACAATGAATCTGCATACTGGCGCAAGTGCTTAGCTACTTCCATCTCAGGAGCGCCTGCCCCACCCACAACTAGATTGTTTTTCAAGGCAGCTGCCAGGTCTCCTAATGCATCTTCCATAGCCCGCTTGATTTCATCGACGATTTGATCAGTGCTGCCTCGAATCAAGATGGTTACGGATTTTGCTTTTTTACAATCCCTCACATAGATCATGGCTTCCTCACCAAACTTTAACTCTTCTACAATCCCTGCTTGACCCAGGTCTGCGGAAGAAAGATCTTCTAAGTTATTCACCATTGAACCGCCCGTGGCCTTTGAAAGCTTTTCCATGTCTGAACGCTTAATCCTTCGAGCACCGAAAATTCCCTTCTTGGATAAGAAGTGCTGCACTAAGTCGTCAACCCCTTTTTGGCAGAAAACAACGTTTGCTCCTGTAGCAGCTACTTTTTCCACGATGTTCTTCAACATCCGCTCTTCCATGTCAATAAACGCCTGCATCTTTTCAGGATCGGTGATCGAAATCTTTGCATCAATCTCTGGATTTTTAATCTCTAAGGGGCAATCCAATAAAGCAATTTTTGCGTCTTTTACTTGTGTGGGCATGCTTGGATGCAGTTTTTCCTTGTCCAATACGATCCCTTCAATTAATTCAGTATCCTCTACTCTTCCGCCTACTTTTTTTTCGATCTTTACATTATCAACATCAATTCGAACTTTCTCTCCAGTTACTTCAGCCACATGCTGAATGGCCTTCACAATGATGTTAGCTAGCAGGTCTTTTGCGGTTTCGGCCCCTTTACCTGTCATGGCGGTGACTGCCACTTTTTTTAACAACTCTTTATCATTGAATGAGATTTTCATTGCCATGCTGTTTAAGACTTCCTGGGCCTTTTCTGAAGCCATTCGGTAGCCTTTTGCAATGACTGTGGGATGAATTTCCTGATCCAAGAGATCTTCAGCCTTCTTCAACAGCTCGCCTGCTAAAACGACTGCCGTTGTGGTTCCATCCCCCACTTCATTCTCTTGCGTTTTTGCAATTTCAACTACCATTTTAGCCGAAGGATGCTCGATGTTCATCTCTTCCAAAATGGTGACACCGTCGTTTGTAACTGTAACATCCCCTAAAGAATTCACAATCATCTTATCCATTCCTTTTGGCCCTAAAGTGGTACGAACGGTTTCAGCGACTAATTTGGCCGCCATGATATTCATTCGCTGCGCATCCTTCCCTGTAGTTCTGTGAGTATCTTCCGGCAAAATAAAGATGGGTTGGACTTGTTGCTTATTCATGAAAACTCCTTCATTTAAGAACCCGACGTTCTTTATAAAGCTTTCCGACGCTGAAACACGGAGGAATTATGATCTCACTAAGACTTCAGGTAAAGCTGAAGCGAAAACCTGGCGAAGTTCTTCATTGGACTTACACCGGTTCAATATCAACCTCAGCTGTGCGCCACCCTTCAAACCCTTCGTGAAAAATTGCGCTTGCAGGCGCTTTGTGGGGAAACTGATTTCATATTTATTTGCCAAGGTCAGGTACTCCAAAAAGGTATGGACCTTATCTTCTGGTGTTGCTTCTTTATAGCGTCCGGTCTCAAAAAATTCCTGGCACTGCCTGAAAATCAATGGGTTCCCCATCGCTGCCCTTCCAATCATCACGTAATCACAATCGGTTTGCTCTAACATTGCTAAGGTGTCTTCTGGTGTTCGAATATCACCGTTTCCAATTACCGGAATGGATACTGCTTCCTTCACCTGCTTAATCAGACTCCAATCTGCTTTTCCTGAATAACCCTCTTCCCGTGTTCGTGCATGAATGCAGATTGCTGCGGCCCCGGCCGCTTCAATCTTTTTTGCTAATCGGATGGCATTTACCGCTTTCTTTGAAAACCCTGCCCTAAGCTTCACAGTAAAGGGCTTATTGATCTGCTTGCTGACTGCTGAAACAATCCGTACCACTTTTTCCTCATCCTCCAACAACGCCGAACCCATTCCGGCATTCACTACATGAGGCGCTGGACAGCCCAGATTGAAATCCACTATGTCTGCATCCCTTGCGCAAATCTTAGCCGCCTCTGTAATCTTCTGAGGATCACATCCGAAAATCTGCACGGAACAAAAGCCCTCTTCTTCCAGGCGAATCATTTGGAACGTCTTAAAATTATCCCTCAAAATAGCATCTGCAGAAACGAATTCAGTCACGGTTAATGCTGCCCCATATTTCTTACACAACGCTCTAAAAGCGATATCTGTAACGCCTGCCATAGGCGCTAAGATCACTTTACCTGGAAGTTGAGGAAACATGCCTTTTAGAAAAGAAGTTGCTTAATAAAACTTTAGGCTAACAAAGCAAGATGGATGTCGTTGTACAATTCCCGTATCGAGTTGTAAATAAGCGGTTTATCTTCTGGCTCTAACGAAGCATGAGCAAATAAGTCTTTAATTAGATTATACTCTTCTTTTGCATTTTCTAGCCCCCCCTGCAGTATCAATTTTTTGCAATGGGCGATTTGTTTCTCTATCTCTTCCTTTGAAGAAGAACTGTTCTTGCGGCTCTCTAACTTTCTTATATCCAAGTTTTCCAAATCAAAAGTGACGGATTCTTCTTTTCCTTTAGATGTTTTTATCTTTTTAGCGATTTGCTCTTCTAAGCTACGCAGTTCATCTTCTCCTGGAACTTCAAGTTCAGAATCCTCTTCTTCCACTTCCACTTTTTCATCTCCTTTTTTTCTTACATGGGTTGGCTTTTCTTCTGATTTACCCGAACCTGCAAAGCCCCCTAATGCCTCTTTTAAAGTAGCCCGTATTGCCTTCACTTCTTCCTCTTTTTCTTTTAACATCTGCTCCCGCTCATCGAGTAATACACTTTTCTCCGTCGCTACCTTCTCTCGCTCTTTAAGACTTTCTAGCACTCTTCGCTCGACCTCCCACGTTTTTTTCTCATCTTCTAATTGTTTGCGATCCTGCTCTAATGATTTCAACCGGACATCTAATTTGTTTTGTTGCCCTGCCAGACGGATTCGTTCTTGCTCTAACTTCTGCTGTTCCTCTACCAATGCCTGCCGTACACCCTCTGCTAGGTGCGCTTGAGTATCTTGGATCAATTGTTGCTTGAACGTTTCCCACTCCTTCCCCTTATTCTCCAGTTCGAGCTTTAACGTTTCAAATCGATCTCTAGCGCGTTCCAACTCCACTGTTTTTTTCTCGAGTTCAAAGTGCTCTAGTTCTAAATTAGCCTTTTCCTTACTGAGTTGGTTGTGAACCTCTGCCTCTTGGTCCTGAAGCAAGGCTAATAACTCCTCCTTGGCCTTTTTTGTTCGAATTTCTTCTGCTAATTTTTCTTGATCCAACACATCCCGGATCCAATTTGCAAAATCATTTTTATTTTCCGTTACATGAGCCCTGAACACTTCATCGCTCATGGAATCCAACTTATTCATCAACTCTCTTAATGAAGCAACACGTTCCCCAGTCTTCAGAATAAAATGCTTATCTGGAGAGGTTTCTTTTGAAAAAACCTGAACGGTAGTGCTTGATCTTGGATCTAAAACTGCTTTCCCGACTTCAGCTTGCAGAGCCTTTACTCCCTCTTCTATCAACCCAAAATGCTCTGTTACTAAGTTTTGGACATTGCTTAAAGGAGGGATCATTCGAGGAGGGGGGTTTATGGGTGTGGATGGTGGCGGGGAAGGGGGCATCGTAAAAGGAGTTGTGGGTTTTTCTTCTACCTGTTTTACAGGCTCTTTTACTTGTGGGGGTTCTACCACCCTTGCCCCTATTTGAGGTTCTTCTCTATTATGCTCCTCTACTATTACGATTTCAGGCTTTCCCATCTGCTCGATTACTTCTATTGGAGGTTCCTTTAAAGGTTCCACCTCTCGAAGAGGCTCCCTTTCCAGAACAGAAGTTTCAGGCTTGTTGGTTAATAACCAATCGTCTGGGGCATCCATTGTCCAAGGAGAACCATCGACTCCCTCATCATTTCTTTCTCTTACTCTAGAACTTTCTTCTGAAGGGATTGGATCGGAAGGAGCCTGTTCTTGCCTTTCTTCCACCCCTACAGAGGTAGACTCTTCTTCCACCCCTAATTTTGAACGAATGGCTTCCAAGTCCAATGGTTGTGCATCTTCAGGCACTTCATATTCTTCTGTAGGCTCTGAAGGAGCAGATAATTTTGCATTCGGGCTTAAAGGATTCTCCTTTACCTTTCTAAGCAATTTAGAAAAGAACCCTTTTTTTTCTTCTTCCTTTGGAGCCACTGGTGGTGCTAGATCTACCATTTTCCCCCCACTCTTTCGTTAAAACTAAATCCAGACTCTTTAAATATCTTTTGATTGGTATTACATCATAATACCCCCTCTCAAGAATAACTATATATATTACTTGAGCCTAAAAAGAATGTGACCCCACCACCCTCCTTTGACGTTTCAAACTACCTTGGCAAGATTCAAGACAAAACCCTTGAGATTGAGCAAGACTCTGAAGTCACGGAACAAGCCATTGGAAAGCGAGACGCTCACCTTATACAAATAACCCAATCCCTTCAAAAAGACCTAAAAACCATCCGTGCTCGGTTGGATGGGTATCATACTCAACTCGAGCTTGTAAAAAAAGACCTTTTAGCCATCCTCAAGACCTATAAGCTCGCTGCTCGCAAAGACGAATTTGAGAAGCTTCAGCAGCGTGTGGATCAACTTGCCTTTGAAAAAAACATTACCCGCACAGAGCTTAAGAGACTCATTTCAGCACAGCATTCAAAGCACTAATTGCTACTTCTACCTGTCCTCTATTGGGCTTTTTTGTTGTTAACTTCTGCAATGCGACCCCGGGGGCAATCAGCCAAGACATGCTCTTCTCGCCCCCATATTTTCCTCCCAGCCGCAATATCTCATAAGAGATGCCTGCAATCACGGGCAGTAAAATCACTCGATAGCCAAGCTTTGCCCCCATTGAAAGATGATCTGGGATGAATAGATAAACCACGATGGAGATCAAAAAAACAAGTAAAATAAATGCCGTCCCACACCGAGGATGCTCAGGAGGAAAACCTTTTACATTTTGTACGGTTAACGCTTTTCCGCGCTCGTAACAATGCACAGCCATATGTTCTGCACCATGATATTGAAATAAGCGCTGGACGTCCTTCATCCGAGCGATTAATTTTAGGTATGTGAGAAAGAGAAGGATCTTCAACACTCCATCTGTTAATGTGAAAATAAAATGATTGGACTGCGTCCAATGTTGAAATAAACCTGCCAACCAGAGAGGCAAGAACTTGAACAAACCGATTACCACCAGCAATGAAAATACGAGAGTCCCTACGATTTCCCAATTGCTAGTTTCTTCTTTTTCCCCCCCTGCTTTTGCAGCTGAAAACGATAAGGCCTGTAAACCTGTTACTAATGTTTCTATCAAAATAGTGACCCCTCGGATCAATGGCCAGCCTAGCACTCTAAAGCGCCTTGTCCAGGAAACAAACTTGAATTTCTGCACGTAGATCTTTTTATTGGGCAATCGCACCGCTACGGAGTAATGCTTTGGCGTTTTCATCAAAACCCCTTCCACAACTGCTTGCCCACCTAGACTTAACGAGGTTTTCCCCATGCATTTGTAGAAAAAAGCACCCTATATAAGCCTTCCCCCCAATCCTTAAAAACCAATCTCTCTTTCTTTTACCATGACTCACGATCGAATCACCGTTGAAAAACTGGAAAAAGACTTTGCCACCACATTGGAGGCTTTGCACCAGGTACGAAAGGCTTCCCATGATCTCTCCCGCAAAAAAGAAGCGGCAGACTTCCTCGATATGGCCACTCGCTATTATGAAGACGCAAAACACTTTCAAGAAAAAAGAGATTGGGTTCTTGCTCATGGGGCACTTTACTACGCCCATGCATGGCTGGATGCAGGTGCTCGCTTAGGCTTGTTTAAAGTCAAAGATTCTAGACTATTTACCGTCGACGATTAAGCCCTTTGTATCTTGGGGTATGTTCCAGGATCCATAAATACTTGAGAAGATTTCACGGCAAGACCTTTTTCTTTCAACATGGCCCGAGAAGTCAATAATGCCTTACCTACTGCGATTAACTCTCCTTTCAAGGTTAACACGGCAACGTCTTCTCCTACCTGAATATCAGTTTCCACCTTACTGATACCAGGCAATGCTAGAGTAGCTCCATGGCATAAGCTATCCACAGTCGTATCTAATACCCATACCTTTGGCAGATGGGAGATGGCAAACTCCAAAGGATGGATTATAGACCGTAAGAGGTCTTCTTTGCCTTCTTCTTTATAATAATAAAAGGCATCTTTCAGATTTTGCAAGGTACACAGCGAAGGTTCATTGAAGGGCCCAGCCTTTGTACGCCGAAGCTCTGCCATATGAGCCCCACAACTGAGCGATACACCCACGTCATGCACTAATTTTCGAATGTATGTCCCTGCTTGGCAACCTACGCGGAACAATACTTCTTGACCCTGCACTTCCAACACATCTAGATAATAGATCTTCCTGAAACGATTTTGTCTCTTCACAGCGCTCTTTTTAGGGGGGAGCTGCTTGATTTTCCCAATGAAGGACTCCAATACTTTGCTTAGATGGTCTAAGCTAATTTCTTGATGGACATGCATCAGACAAATATACTCCTTCCCTGCAGGCAATAACGATTGTACGACTCGCGTTGCTCGTTCCAAGGCTACCGGTAAGCAACCTGTTACCTTAGGGTCTAATGTGCCTGAATGCCCTGTCTTTTTTAATCCCAATACTTCCCTTACATACGCAGATACTTGATGCGAAGAAGGCCCGCTGGGCTTGTCTATGTTTACGATCCCCCACTCAATTAACACATTCATTGGGCGGGATTGCGGATCAAGCCCATACTTTGGAGAAGAAACCCCCTCCTTGCGCACTAATATTTCGCGCTTTAACCGTTCAAATGGCAAATCTCCCATATCCTCGAGAAAAAACCAGCGCTTTAAAACGGTTGCGCTATCTGGAACTCGAAAAGTGAGTTCCAGGGGTGAAACAACTAAGTAGCTGTTCATAAAACCTTCCTTCACTTCATTTGGCGATCAATCTCACGAGCCACATCCCTTAATTCCGATAAGGTCTGCTCTACATCCCGTTGCACCGAATTGATCAAGGCCTCTAAGTTTCTTACCATCAATACATAATGGTTATTCTCATGATTTACCAGGCGAGCATGCATTAACTTATTTAGGTGATGCACGACGGTTCCACGCGTCAAGCCGGTCTGGTCTGCAATTTCATCACTTGAAACACCCCCTTTCCTTCTTGCCTCTTTAAGCAAGATGATGAAAACACGGAAGCAACTCTTATCCTTATCCCTGCGATTAAACAAACCAAGACTACCCCCCAACCATTGCAATTCCTCGTTCAAATTGGAAGAAGAAGGGCGACGAGAAGCGATGAGCGTGAACTTTGATATTCTCATGCCCCCTCTTCTTTTTCTAACCTTTAAAAAGTTTGTCCACGACGCGGTAACCTTGCTCCTTATCGGTTCCAACAAATCAATAACGCAATATTTAAAAAGACTGGTACACTCAATCATATAATATGAATTGCCTACTTAAATTTTATAAGGTTTTGGGGGGGTCTTCGTGAGAATGATTAACTTTTTCCGAAAAGGGGCATACTGTTTTATTGCTGTCCTTGTTTTTTTATTACTCGCCCATAACGCAGCGGCTGTTGCGAACTTCTCCGTTAATGTAACTCAACTCTTCACAAGCCCCACCACTGTTAGTCAAGGGCAAACCGGCATTATTATTGACGTTACCATCACTAATACACCTGCTTTAGGAACCGATTCTGAAAATGTTAATATTACTAGTGTTGGACTTATTTTTCATAACGGTACGGCACTTTATCAAGTCACAAATACAAATGCATCGATCAACTATACGATCTCTCTACAGAACGCAACTCCTATCGTTATTAACGGAAGTGCCATAGGAGGCAATACGACTTATCTACGTTTTATTGTCAATATATCTTCTCTAGCCTTGACGGGAACCATTTATATTAACGCCTCGGTAAACGCTACTAACTCATCTATCTTCTCAAGTAGCGGGGCTAATACTACTGACGTCGGATTCCGATTTGGAGACAGCTGGACTGTTCAAACACCTGCTAAATTGAATATCACCAACATTAGTGCCAGCCCTTTCACTCTAAGTCCTTCAAATAGCATTACTCTTAGCCTTGCCGTTGCAAACCTTGGAGAAGCCACGGCCGATGTGACGAGTGGCTCTAACGTTACGAACGCTACTGTCTTAGGCTTCCTAGCTAACCTCACTTCTACAGCGGTATCAGGCCTTAGTGTGGTTCGAGCAGACAGTGTGAGCACCATAACGGGTGGGAGTACGGCCACTCTGCAGTTCACCATCAGTGCAGGTACATCTACTTATAATGGAAATGTAACTGTTAATGCCACGCTTTCATTCAATGATACCAATACAGGCCAGGCAGCTCCGACCTCGGCAAATCAAAGTAGCCGGGATAGCGCTTTCCAAATAGATTCCATCCGTCCCACCCTCAGCGGAAGCATAACCATTACTACGAATCGCGGCACTGCTACGGTCTCTTTGTCAATGACTGAAAGTGCTACGTGTACCTATCAAGTAGAAGGACAACAAGGTTCCACCAACTTTCAGACTACGGGAGGAACCAATCAGTTAACTACGATTACCTTTGGAACCAATGGGATTCGCAGACTCTTAATCACTTGCACAGATGTGAATGGAAATGTCAATTCCTTCTTCTCGGGCTTCTTTGCTATCGTCTTAGGGGGTGGGTCTGGTGGAGCCGGAGCAGGAGGAAACTCAGTTCAAACATCCAGTACAGGAGCGAATCAAGAAGCAGTCTTTAATTTCGATCATGTTGAAGCGACAGGAGTGCTTAGTATCATGGTTACCACAAACCATCCTATCAATAATATCCGCCTTACTGTTGATAAATTACTTGTAAACCCTGCAGCTCCAGCGATTACAGGTGAAGAAGGGAATATCTACAAATACATTTTGATCAATAAAGTCAATCTCCAAGAAAGTGACATTCAGAATGCAAAAATCAAATTTGAAATTGAAAAAGCCTGGTTGCAAACCTACAACCATGCACCGAATACAGTGGCCTTGATGCGCTTACAATCGGACGGATGGAAAGCCTTACCCACTCAACAAATCAGTGAAGATGAACAGTATGTTGTCTATGAAGCGACTACCCCAGGATTCAGTACCTTTGCCATTACAGCGGGATATAAGGAGATTCCTACTTCAGAACAACCTCAAGTTGCTCCTGTTGTTTCTCCTCCTGTAACTCCTGCAAAAGTACAGCCTACTCCTGTCAAGAGCCCCCCCTCTACTCCTATTTCCTCCTCCCCAACTGGAGCAGCCATTGCTGAAACTCCTGTGAACCCCTCTGTTAGCGTTTCTGAGGCTTCTGAAAACTCTAATGGGATGAATCCCCTTGTTTATGTTGGTATGTTACTCTTTGTACTCCTCATCATTTACTATGTCTATTCTGCCACTATCAAACGAAGATAAGCATAGAGCTTGTCCTCAACCCCCATCACAACTTTTATAAAAACCCCCCCTATCACTAAAAAGAGGCTGCCTATGAAAAGTACATGGTTCATCTTTTTACTCTTGTGCTTACCTCTTACAACGGCTTTAAGCATTCAGAACGTTATCGTAAGCCCTTCTAGTATTGTCCGAGGCCTTTTTAGTATAGATGCTTATACTGATGAAGATGCCTATGCAAATATAACTTTTAATCCCTCTGATCCTGCCCTCATTGCTCCCTCTCAGAATAACACTAAACATTTTACCTTTGTCTATTCTACCCCCCCTCCTGATGGGAATTATTCCTTTCAGATTACTGTTGCAAATGATGGAGGCACTGCCCAGCAAAGTCAAAATGTAATCATTGACCTCACTCCTCCCACGCTTAGCTATACGATCTCTACCTTAAACCCGCAACCAACACAAACCTTTGAAGTCAACAGCACATCCACGGACATAAATGGGATTAATCAAGCGAACCTCACTGGTACTCGTACGAAGGCCCTTACCTTCACTAACGGGCGATGGACTGGAAATTTCATCCCTTCGGATCTCGGATGCCTTTCTACAGGAAGTTGCACGTTAACTCTGCGTGTAAAGGACACTGCTGGAAATGAACAAAGTCAAGTGATCACTCTTACGATGAATGACACCACCACCCCCCAGATCAATCTTCAACTTCCCCTGCCGAATATGATTCAGAATAACAGCTATTTTCTACTTCGATATACGGTTAATATTACCAACCCCCCGAATTCTTCCCAACCACTCTGCACCTTAAACCTTTTTCGCGACAATAAAATCCTTCGGCAAATCGGCCATTATTTAGCCAACTACACCTCGCAAGCAAGCCTTTACCTGTTCAATCAGCGAATTGCAGGCTTGATCGATGGGCCTTATACATTTAATCTTACCTGTGCTAACATCAATGGAGGGGCTAACAATGTTTTGGGTTCGATTACTGTTATCGATAAAACGAATCCCTCCCTTGTCTCCGCTAATGTAGATCTTTTTGAAAGTAGACCTCTTTTAACTGGAGAAACGGATGAAGAAACGACTATCCAACTCCAATATGCTCGAGATTCTGCCCTCTTATCCAAGGCAGATTATCAACTTGTTACTTCTGCTGAAAAAAAATTCTATTATACCTTCCGCAACCTCGAACCCCGGGGCACTTATTATTATCAGATTATTCTACAAGACTATTCCAACAATCGGGTCACCTTTGGGCCCTACAATTTTACAACTCCTTCTGAAGGGAATACCACTAATAAAACAGCTTCCACCCCCCTTGCATCCCTTCCAGGTTATTTAGAACTGCCCGAGGTGATTCGCGCTATAAAACAATATTCAGTCATTTCGGCCAATACCGTTCAAAAGCTCTCTCTTGATGATCTTAATCAATCCCTCATCCAAATCGAATTTCTCAGCCGAGAAAATCAACCTGCCTCTGAAATTACCCTCTACCCGTTAAGTACTCTTCCTTCATCTATAACCCCCCTCACCCAAGATTCCCCCCTTGCTTTCTATATCTACCACCCCGACTTGGATGACAAAAAATTGCAAGACATTAAGCTTCAGTTTAAAGTCCCCAAAAGCTGGCTTGCCCAGACGGAATATGCTAAAGACAGCATTCAACTTCAACGCTATGAAAACGATCTTTGGATTGCACTCCCCACCTTCATGCTTCGCGAAGACACGTATACCATGACTTATCAAGCCAACAGCCCAGGTCTTAGCCTCTTTGCGGTGACTGCTAAAACTGGACAAAAACTAGTGCTCACCAATCCTACAAAACCAACTCCTCTAAATGAGACTTTACCGACTATTACCCCACCCCCCCCACCCACTTCTTCTACTTACTCCTGGCTCTGGGTCTCTCTCATCCTCATTATCCTTGTCGTTATCCTTATTTGCTTATACCTTTTCACTGACCTTAAACAACTTGTCCATCGAACCAAACAGACCAAAACATATGCTACTCTCGAACTAGAAACAACTACCTCAAAAGAAAAACCCCGCACTCCCGATTTACCCCCCAACTTTGAACACCTCAAGTCTTTTGTACAGAAGTGCATTGATCGGGGGGTAAGTGAAGAAAAAATAAAATCCGGCCTTCATGAGAAAGGATGGAAACGAGAACATATTGAAGAAGCCATCCGACGCTGTGCAAAAGGCAAACTATAAAAACCCTTTGCCCATCATTCTTTTATGAATTATTCCGATGCCTTTCAACAAAAACTTTAAAAGGTAAACCTGCGCTGTTCTTTTTATGAATTATCTGGATGCTTTTCAACGCCCCTTCCAAGACCTTAAAAAACTAACGATAGGTGCGGTTCTTAGCGGTATACCCCTCTTCAATATTCTTACAGGACTCTTTGTAACGGGCTATGCTGCCGAGGTTACCCGCCTGGCGATCGCAAAGAAAGACCATCTCCCCCCCTGGCGGGATTTTTGGATGCTCTTTAAACGAGGCTTTTTTTTAACACTCTTATGGGGGGTTTACTCCATTCCGCTCTTTTTTGCCCTGCTTATTTTCCTCTTCAAAAGCGCCCAAACCTTTCTTACCGAGACAGACCCTACCGCTCTTGTTGAACACCTAGCCCAGCAAAACGGTGCTTATCTTGTGCTCTTGATTGTGCTTTTCCTCGCAACTTGGTATTTTGCACTCCTTGCTACGATTCATTACATAGCCACGTACCGATTCAAAGATGGCCTTCAGTATTCAGTCATCTTCTCACGAGCCTTTACCCCCCTTACTTCAAAGCCTGGATTGTATCACTGGGTTATACTGCTTTGGTTAGCATCCTCCTCCAAGCGCTTCTTGCCACGATTCAGAGTGAGAATATATTGATCGGGATTGCTTATAATTTATTCTCGGGTTATCTATCTTTTATCGTTGCGATCACCACGATGACTTTATGTGGGCAGGCATACCGAGAAATAATTAAATCGCATCATTAAGCAATCGCTTTAATTCTTCTGTGTACTCTACAAAGACATGGGCAGAGCCTGAGATCGTGGTTAAAGAGCCCACTTCCAAACCGAGCTTGGCAGCAACCCAACGTTGTAAAACGAACAACTGATATGCGTTTGCCGGCCAGCCAATGAATAAGTCATTGCTTCGAATATAACCGGTTACGTGTAATCTTTTTTCGATCGCTCGGAAGGGAATGGATCCTAAACAAGCCACATCCTCCTTTTAAGCATCTGAATCAACTACAGGATCATACAATGAAATCAAAGCCCTGCGGGATTCTGAGCTCTTGGATAGCAAAGGCAAAATAAACTCTTCCAACTGATTCTTCTTACCCTGAAATTTAAATACACGCTCACCATACGCGTAATGAAAAAATAGGCTTCCGACATCGCTTAAGATGACCTGGGCGATCTGATCCAAGGAAGGATATACCCATTCCTCCTGTCGAGCCAACCATTGAGCAGGCTCTCCGATATTCTTTTCGGGGTGCTCCACACAAACCACCATGTTTAGTACTTCTCGGCAGACCCGGCCTTCTTGATCTTTGAATTCTCGTCCCTCCTTCCATACTTTACTCAGACTTGTCTCCCAAGCTTTGATTGCTACCTCTTCATGAATCTCCATATTTTACCCCAAAAAACTTGTCAACTTGATTACCCCCTTCCCTTCACCAAAACACAAGCAAAAGAGCGGGACATTCACATGGTCCAATATGTATTGGACTTGATGCACCCACTCCTTTCGATCATCTGTTACTGTTACCCACTCAAGAACATCCCTCCCTCCGATAATTCTAGCTAGCCGCTCTTTCCTTCGAAACAACTCCTGAAACTCAGGTTTTAAAAAATCAACACATTTAGCTGCATTGAGGACCTCTGATGTGCCTTTCCCTGCTCCGAATAAAATGTTGAAATCCACTGGCATCCCGCAAGACTTCAAAATGGTTTCCTGCACCTTTACAAAACGAGTCACTTCACATTGACAACTCTCCAAAAGACTCAAAAAATGATCGGCCTCAATTCCTTTGGCAGGGAAATTTAAAAATCTCAACTGATTAGAACCTAAGTGATAAAACAAGCGAGCCCCCTCATTTACCTTGTTCAGAATGGTAAAATGATTCATCCCTTGCTCCTGCAACGTCCAATTTGCCAAGAACAAAGACTTTGCTGCTTTTCGAACCATCCCCCTAAACTCTTGAAATGAACGCTTCCCATCAAAAAATCGATTCACATCCACTGATAACGTGCAAATCCCACTCACCCCCAGCTTAAGACCTCCCTTCTCAAATCGCCTCCACTCTTCTGGGCTCATCCTATACACTCCCTTTTGCCCTATCAGCGCTGGAGCCAGACTTTTGCGATTATCGATGTAGATGGGAAGCTGATGGCCTCCTAATAGGCTCACGATTTCCTTGAAACAGTCTGAGTGCATTTCCAACCCATTTGAGGTTAATCCCCATATTATTGTTGTCCGTTCAGGCTGCAGGCGCACCCAACGCTCTGTAAACTGTCTTAAACGCTCTTCCTTTAGGTCAGGCTTCCATGTTACGAATAAACTGACCCTCCGGTTGAAGTCTTTTGCTTCTAGGTCCAAGTGCCGTAATCCTTCTTCTAATGCTTCTAGATCCCCATGATCGATCAATTCTTCAAAGTGGTACACGCCGATGGCATCGCTCACTTCAGAGAAGCACTCGGAAATGGTAGCTTGCAGCTTGAAAATGCCTGAAAAGGCAGAAGCATCCACCCAAATGGCTCCCAGGCGATTTGACCAAGACTCTCCCTTCTGAATCAAACCCTCTTTTTCATACCCTTCAATCGGGGTTATCAGCTGAACTGCACGCGACTCAAAAACAGGACTGCTCTTAGAACCCTGAATGTTCAAAATAAAATACTTCTCTCCCTTTCCCACTACCCTTGTTTGCAGGATGGCTTCTTTCTGGGCTAATTTATTCAGATAATACAATACTTTTCGGTGTAATTGCCCCTTTTTCCGCTTTGCTACCACTAACTGTGCCTTTTCACGAATACCTGACAAGGTTTCCCACACCCAGCGATATTCATTGGGTATAACCTCTCTCACCACTGCTGAAGTAGAGAGCTCTCTTGAAGGCTCACTCTTAAACTTACGAAAAATCTTATGCTCCAACTCGTTCATTGGCAAACACCCCCCAGCGACTCCAACAAACTAGTTAGAGGGAATCCGATGCTGTATATAAATATTCCTTTGGTTCAGGAAAATCCCTGAACCAACCGAAAAAACCCCGAAAAAAGAAATATATATCCTATAAGTGTTGCTCTTTATATGGAGGTGATTTCCTTGAAAGAAACTGACTTTCTTATCTTACGCCATCTACGGCAGAATGCCCGCGAAAATCTGACCCACATTAGCCGAAAGATTAAAATCCCAGTTAGTACGCTTTTTGATCGCTTGAAACAATTGGAACAAAGCGCTATTCGCAAATACGCCATCCTCCTAGACTTTCGTAAAATGGGCTTTGCTGTGAGACCCACCCTCTTGATTCGATGCGACCCGACTGATCGAGAGGAACTCAAAAAATACCTTTTGTTCAATGAACATGTCAACACCCTCATCCGAGTCAACAATGGCTATGATTACTTAGCAGAGTGCGTCTTTAAAGACATGGACACCCATCAAGAATTCATCGACCATTTAGCGCCTTTCCGAGCACAGATCAAAGAACATTTTGTACTTGAGGACCTCAAACGAGAAACCTTTCTTTGTGATGACATTAACTTAGCCCGATTTTTGAGGTGAATATGAAACAAAACTATCCCCCCTGGATGCAGATCACCAAAACTCCACTTTCCCTGCTGAATAAATACCCTTATCTAGGCGTACGGGCCGCCACTCATCCATCACCAGGTTTGCTCCAAGCCAGCTAGCTAACTCATCTGGATTTCCGATGGTAGCGCTTAAAGCCACTATTTGCAACTTCGGAAGCAATTGCCGTAACAAAGTGATTAAAACCTCTAATGTAGGGCCTCGCGAGGCATCGTTCAGCAAATGGACTTCGTCTACTACCACCACTTTTATACTCTGCAGCCAAGCAGCTCGATGCCGAAGCAAGGAATCTAATTTTTCCGAAGTGGTTACGATCCAATCAAACCGTTCTAAATACGAATCGTCTGAATCTCGATCGCCCGAGGTGAGCACGATCTTTAAATCAGGGTAACCCCGCTTGAAATCCCTTACCTTCTCTTGTGCCAGAGCACGCAAAGGTACCACATAGATCACCTTGCCCAGATCATGGTACAAAGCGTTTAAGGCCGCTAACTCAGCCACTAAGGTTTTACCGGACGCTGTTGGAGTGCAAACCAATAGGTTATTATCCTTAAAAAGACCAGCTTGTATGGCTTTGTATTGGCACGGCCGAAGCTCCTTAAACTTTCTTTTTTCCAGATACTCAAACACCTTAAAAGGAATCTGCTTCTTCAGCTTACTTATTTGCATGATTACTCGTCAAGGTTTTTTTCTTTCTTCTTTATAACAATTTCGATGGTAGAAACCCTAATATCTTGACCTTGCTCGTTCTTAAAACTCTCTGAATTGATCTTAATGTCTTTTAATTCGATTTGATCCTTCAAGAAACGCTTGGTCGCAATTTCAGCCACGTCCACGGCACGGCTGATGAACTTCCCCCGGGCCTTGATAAAAATCTCATCTGCCCCCTTAGTCGTAAATTGGACTACTACACTGCTTACATAATTCATGAACGGCTTGCCGCCAATAAAAATTGCGTTGTCATCTGTCATCTGCTACTCACTTATTCGGTTCGGCCACTTAAACGAGTGATGTATCCTGCCATAATATTGCGCAACTTCTTGGAACGAACTTCAGCGAGTGTGCCTAATTTTTCCTTGTTCTGATTGAAATCCTTTGAGAACTCTCCCTTGTACTTCTTCAAAATCTCCAATGACTTGGATTTGATCAATTGTGTCTTGATACGGCCCATGACGACGAGAAAACCGAATCGGTTTATAAATGTTTTGTCGACGAAAACACATTTAACATAAAGACTTCCCTGTCATTTCTCGAGGAGGTTTTATTCCTAATGCTTTAAGAATGGTGGGGGCTACATCACCTAGACCGCCCTTTCTAAGTTTTTTATAAGAAGCTCCAATCAGGCAGCAAGGCACTGGATTGGTCGTGTGCGCTGTACTGGGTTGACCCTTAAACCTTTTCTGCTCAGCATTTCCATGATCGGCTGTAATCAGCACCTTTCCTTTTCTTTTTAACACTTCATTCACGATGCGTCCAACACAGGCATCGACTACTTCTACGGCTTTGACGGTTTCTTTGAGTTTCCCGGTGTGCCCTACCATATCGCAATTTGCGAAGTTGATCAGAATGAAATCGTACTTTTCCTGCGCTAACGCCTTCAGAACAGTTTGGGTTGTTTTCAGAGCAGACATTTGCGGGATCTTATCGTACGTGGCTACTTTCGGGCTGGAAATTAAAATGCGGTCTTCTCCCTTGAAAGGCTTTTCTAATCCTCCATTGAAGAAATAAGTTACATGCGCGTATTTTTCTGTTTCTGCCACACGCAATTGCTTCCAACCCTTTTTTGATAGAAGTTCGCCTAATGAATTCTGAGGAATTACTGGGGGGAAAGCAACAGGAAGCTTCAGTTGCTTATCATACTCGCAAAAACAGGCGAAAAACAACTTTAACCGCCTATTTCTCTTAAACTTCTTAAATTGGCCTGTTGTAAAAGCCCGAGTCAGTTCGCGCGCACGATCACTGCGGAAATTAAAGAAGATAATAGCGTCTTTTTCCTTCACTAGGTGTCTTTTGTTGCTATCCTTACCATGAATAAGGCTGGGCTGAATGAACTCGTCACTCTCCCCCCTCTTGTAAGCTGCTTGAATCGCATCTTGAGCGGAAGGGTATGTAAACCCTTTGTCGTTTACTAAAGCGTCGTATGCCTTGTGTTCTCGATTCCAACGATTGTCCCGATCCATTGCATAATACCGCCCGATGATGCCCCCCAACTTTCCCACTTTCAGATGCTTCATTGCAGCCTCTAACTGCCTAATCAATTTCAATGCGGAACGAGGAGCCATGTCCCTCCCATCTGTAAAACCCTGCACGATGACTTCCTTGACTCCATTGTATTTAGCTAATTTTAGTAACGCCAACACGTGCTCTATTTGGGCGTGTACGCCGCCGTTACTTAAGAGCCCCATCAGGTGCAATGTGGACTTGTTTTTCTTCGCATACTTACACGCTTGCCGAAGCACCTGATTTTCAAAAAAACTCTTCGAACGAATCTCACGATTGATCCGCTCCAGGTCCTGCCAGATGACACGCCCGGCTCCGATTGTGTAATGACCTACCTCTGAATTTCCCATAACCCCCTCGGGAAGACCCACGGCATTTCCAGAAGCTTTCAATGGCGTGAAAGGATTATTTCTGAAGAGGTTGCTTAGATGTGGCTTCTTTGCAAGACGAATGGCATTTCCTGCTGTCTTATTACTCAATCCGAACCCATCCATTACTACAAGAACAAATGATTTTTTAGGCATCCGTGTAAACCAGAAATTCGGCTATAAAAAACTTCCTATAGATTATAGTTCAGTTAACAAGCTTTGGGTCACGTCTTCATTGATTCGGATCACACTTTGCTTTGCCTGCAATTCTTTGAATCGCCCGTCCAATGAAACCCAACAGGTTTCCCCCTCTAATTCTCGAAGAATCGGGATTTTCTTTGAGATCATACTGCACACATAATTATCTACCATCTCTACCGTCAAACCCAACTTCCTTGCTAATTCTTTTACAGGCAGACGTTCATGTGTTGCATATAATAGGACAAATACCTCTTGCTCACGGTGGGGCAATACAACCTGTTCGGACTTTACAATGGGATTCAACAAAGGCTCCAACTGATCCAATCGCTCACCCAGCTTTTCCACTTTCTTATCCAACTCCATCAAGAATTCGAACGCGCTCTGGATTTCTTCCGTACTCTGATTGATCGTGTCCAAGTGGTTATCTAATTCCTCGCGGACGAGTTGAAAACCGGCACGCATGTTCCTACGCAGCTCAATTAGCTCGTCGGAAATCTTGTGCTGTTGTGAAAACGAAAACAAATTGTTACACCCCCCTTTGTTTGAGACATGCAACTCTTTTTAAAGATTTTGTTTAAGGAAAGGTGGTGTTGGAGAATAATTTTCTATAGGTGTTTTACTGGAAAGGAATAAAAAAGCGAGTCCGGAGGGATATGAACCTAGGGAATTCGCTCAAGAACAAAGCTCTTGGCGTGCCAGAAATCCATGATTTCTGAGCACTTCCCTAGAACCCTGAACCGCAGTACACAGAAATCCTAGGGATTTCTGGTACCAGAACTCCGCCGAATTCTGAGTATCTCACTTCGTTCGATACTGCACTGAAAAAAAGGCGAGCCCGGAGGGATTTGAACCCCCCTCATCCGGTTTCTCCTGATTTTAACCGAAGCCGGATACACTATCTGCCCTATGCAGATCTGATCAAATTCTTACGAATTTGACATACCCAGGCTATGCTACGGGCCCAATACAGGATAGAAGAAAAACAGGCTTTTTAAGGTTATTGAAAAAAGGAGCAGGCTGACGCCTGCCCCTATTGTAGCACAGCTTAACGACCCCCACTCACGATCATCATAGGGGCGTGAGAGCTATGCATTTGTAAGAAGAGAAACGGGATTCAAAAAGCTTTACATCTCCTCGGGAGCCTCGATTAAAAGAAGATTGAGGCCATTCTTTAAGACTTGTCTGACTGAATCAATTAAGTGAATGCGTGCCTTGGTAAGAGCTTCATCTGCGGTTATCACTTGATGCTTATGGTAATACTCATTGAACAACTGCGCTAGATCGAGTAAGTAGCGAGCCACTAGGTGGGGTTTGTACTGCTCGGCCGCCGCAAGCGTTACTTCCTTGAATTTCCCTAATGCTTTCACTAGCTCGGCCTCTTCTGGTGCTTTTAGCAATGACCATTCTATTTTTGATGCTACTGCACTTCCATGCTTTCGCAAAATGCTGCAAATCCTTGCATGCGCATATTGTACATACGGGCCTGTTTCCCCCTCAAATGAGAGGCTTTCTTTCGGGTTGAAAATGATGTCCTTGACATGATCGTACTTTAAGATGAAAAAACGCAAGGCCCCATGACCAATCTGAACAGCCCGCTCTTTTGCTTTTTTCTCATCCAGTTCATGGCGCTCCTGAATCTCTTCCTTTGCCAAACGCTCCATTTCATCCAAGATGTCATCTGCATCAATTACTGTTCCTTCTCGAGATTTCATCTTCCCTTCCGGAAGCGTTACCATACCATAACTGAGATGGAAGCAGTTCTTTGCAAAGGGAAACTCTAAGAGTTCTAGCATCTTAAACAACTGCTGAAAATGAAGGTTTTGTTCATTGGCCACCACGTAAATCATGCGATCCATCTTATAATCTTGGAAGCGAATTCTAGCTAACGCCATGTCTTGGGTGATGTAAATCGTTGTTCCATCTGAGCGGAGAACAATCTTATTCGGGAGCTTGTAAGGCTCGAGCTCTGCTAGGATTTCTCCATCCGGCTTTTTGATGAAAACTCCTTTTTTTACTCCTTGCTCGACCAAGTCTTTTCCTTTGTCGTAAAAATCACTTTCATAGTATTCCTTATCGAATTTCACACCGATGCGTTTGAAGGTCTCTGCAAATCCCTGCAAGACCCAACCATTCATTTTCTTCCAGAGCGCCTTCACTTCAGGGTCGCTTTCTTCCCACTTCCTTAACATTTCACGAATCTCTTCTTCCATTTCAGGGTGGGTCTTTTCTTCATTGGCGTACTTCACATACCAATCCCCCACATAATGATCCCCTTTCTTATCAGGCTTAGCGTTGTTTCCCCATTTCTGATAGGCGAGCATACTTTTACAAATATGCGCCCCACGATCATTTACGATGTTTACAGGCGTTACTTTGAAGCCTTGAACACTTAGAATGCTGCACACAGCCTGGCCTAGAAATATATTTCTTAAGTGCCCTAAATGTAAGGGTTTGTTTGTATTAGGACCGGCAAACTCCACCACAGCCTTTTCTTTGAAATGAGCCGATTGACCGTACTCCTCTTTCTTTTTCTTAACTTCTTCCAATACTTGCTCTACCAGAAACGATCGATTGATGAAAAAATTCAGATAAGGACCTGTGGCGGCGACTCTTTCTATCTCAGAAGGGAACTTTAATGTTTGAGCGAGCTCGATTGCAATCACTGGAGGGGCTTTCTTTTTTATTTTGGCTAGTTCGAAGCACGGAAACGCTAGGTCTCCCATTTTGGGGTCTGGAGGGGTTTCGAGGATTGAAAGGACTTTCTGCCTGTCTAATTTGAGTTCTTTTGCTAGAAAAGTTGCCAGACAATCCTTGATTTCCATATACTCCCATAACCCGAGTCTGTATATAAAGCTTTTCTGCAAGACTTATTTATCGAAAGCTTTTTAACTATTTACGGCATAAGTAGTGCTATGAAGCTCACCTGGCTGGTTTTAACGATTTTACTCATCCCTATGACTCTTGCAGTCATTGGAGAAGGAGAAACCTATAAAGTCCGACACAAACCGGATTATGACCGATTTCTGAATGCATTTGAGCCTTATAGAATGGATTTTATCCGTGGGCTACGTGCCAGCAAACCAACCATTTATGATGCGCGTATGCGAAAAACCTGGCCGGTTGAATCGGTCAACGATGACTGGCTTATGGAAATCCTCTTTGACAAACAAAGCCGAAATTGGAACCACATCCAATTGCCTCCGGACGTACTGCAATATGGGCTGGGAACGGTTGCTGATGAGACTCAAACCGGTCTTAGCATCAAAAGTCATACTAGCCTTTACCCTTCTTTTACCAAGTCTAAAACAGGAGGCATCTTTTTAGCGAATCGTGCTGATTATACAGATCAAGAAGGTCTTTATGTTACCCCGGAAGAAATTGCCTGGGTTCGAATCAATATGTACAGCTTGCGCAATCCTGTGACCCAGAAAAATGTGCCTGTAACCAGCCTCAGTGATGAGCAGATTCAGAATTATCTCATTGATCGCAAAACAAGAAAGATCACCCAGATTACTCCTGAAAAAGCCAAACAAGCGCTTCAAACCATTGGGGCCTATTACCGGCTTTACCACCAACGGTTTAATCTAGGCTAAAGAGCCATTTTTCTATAAAACGCTATTTTTTCTCTTCTGCCTTCTTTTCAGTTGCCGTTTCTGCTTTAGGCGCTTCTAAAGGAGCTTTTCCGTGCTTCAGAATCTTTAAATTGATCTGCGTGATCTTATCGGAAACCATGTTTCCAACGACAGTGCGACGTCTTCTTCGGCCACCCCAGTTATCCTGATTGCCTACTCCTTTGGTGATCAGAATTCGCTTACGAGAGCCTCCCATGACGTCTTTACGCATGGGAAAGCCACAATAATCACTACCGCCCATGATTTCAAATTCATAGCCTTCCAAGCCGAATTTATCGCCTTCGACCTTATCCCCCATCTTTTTACCAAAGAAAACCTTGGCTTCGGCTTCTTTCACGTCCTTCTTATGGGTTTTACCGGTCTTAGGATCTCCTAGATTGAGTTTGTATTCCATGTTCATCCTCCCGAGACTGCACATCCTTTATGGATGTTACCAAAATGGGGTGTCTCAGCTGGCTGATAGAAAAGAGCTCACTTTAAAAAGCTTCTGCTCGATAAACAGATGCTTTTATCCTCTAAAGAAAGGGTAACTTTTATAAAGCGAAAACGCTTCCAATGAATATGATTCTATCAAAGGGTATAGCAACTTTAGCTGGAGGTCTAGCAGGTCTTTTGGGGCAACAAGATCAACCGGATTCAGATGAAGTTCGAAAAGCTCTTAGAGAGATTCTTCCGGCTGCTTGCCTTATCCATGTTAAAGGTCGCACCCATTCAGATCTTATTTATCTGCTTCCCGATTCTCGGCAGTTTAAGGAGCGTATTAAAGGACTTCCTCTCGGAGTCCGAACTGCCATTCAAGATACTAAAAGTCCTAAATCTGGAAGGGTCTTTGTCTATTCCCCTCCTTCCACCCCTCGGGCGTATGGATTTCTAGTAGGAGCGAATGCAGCGCGCTTAAGTGATATAAAAGACCTCTCTGCTTTCCAACCCCTTTTTACTCCTGAATCTCAGCCTTCTTTAGATCCATTAGCTATTGTTCTCTCGGCTTATGCATTTAGAGGAACAGCTCCTGCATCGACTGTTTTGCGCTCAAATTTTGCTTCTATTTTTTCACGAATCGTTCCTGAACCTGCGTTTGATTACCGACATCGAATGCCCTCTACTGATGAGTCCCCTCTGACTTTGTTATGTATCGGAAATGCAGAATTTCAACAACATGCAACTTGTTTACCCCGTGAAGGAATGGGGCAAAAGATCTATTCATCTCGATTGAAAGATCAAATCATTCGGAATGGGCTAGAACCTCTCCTTCAAGCTTCTTCGGCTTCTGTTCCTCCTGTAATGGCTGAAGCTCTTCCCTATGAATCCCCCCAGGCTGATGAACGTGCGGCTTTGGCCCGGCCTTAAAACTCTACTATTCTTCTTGATCTACTTCAGACAATTGTCTTATTGTTTCTAGGTCTACCTTTTGCAGTTTCTCAAAGATGCCTGTGAATTGACCTTTATATGCCCCACAAACCCCTAACTTTTCGCAGGCATCCGAGAAAAAAACGAAATAATCGTATGTCGATTGAGTGAGTCTGAGCCTTCTTCCGATCTCTTGATTATCCCCCCTTCGGATCATTTCATCTAAGGAACCATCCAATCCTTCATTTTTTAGCCGACACATTTTTTTGGCACTCCGACTGGCAGCATGTAGGAAAAAAGAAGCATTCCAATCCAACCCTGTTTGGATATCCAATGCATACTCTATAGATGCTCCGTCTATAATTTTACTTACTGCTTGATTGAACTCTTCTCGAGGCCCATTAAATCCGAATCGCTCGGGATTCGGTAGGTTCCATAACACTCGATAAGCAGGGTCAGAGAAAAGAGACACTGGATCCTTACCTAAATTCCAATAACGGGTTCTTCCGAAATCGATTGGACGGTACCCTTTTACTCGAGAGTTTGCATTACGAAGTCCCAACAGCGCACTTTCAATCCCCACTACTGAAGTTTCATATCCTATTATGATGTTTCCAGGCTCTAGATCCCCATGAGGAAGGACTCGTTTGCGATCTTTTTTTCGACGTTCGGTTTGGTTGATTACTCTCTTGACTGATCGCATTCCTTCTGTGTCCATTATTTTATCCTTTAGAGCAAGAAGCGCGGCAACTCTCTCTTCAGATATGATTCCATATCTTTTTGCTCGCTCTAACATGATGGGGATATAACCCTGCTCTGCATGTTCAGTTGGAGTCCCCCATAATAGATTTTTAAGATGATCTTTTTCCCTCCCAGGATCCACTAGATCCCCTCTTCCATCCACTAAAGGAACCCCTTCTTGATTGCGTGTTAGATGCTGTACCAACTCCGTATCCATCTCGAATGATTTTCTCAGAGTTTCAATCAAAAATGCCACTTCATCATCCACACTTTCTCTCTGTTTTAGTTTGTCTTGTATACTTCTATTTGTTTCTGCTGCGACCTTTTCTAATGTATCCCCCTCTATTCTCTCCATGATCTGTGAATTGTCTGTTCCTAGCAATAGAAATGGGCTTCTAAGATAGGGAGATTTTGAGGATCCCCCGATGCTATCATCTTGCAAAAGCTTCATCACAACCCCTGAAGGGCTCAGAGCCGGGCACTCCGTTGGGCGTAGGGGGGTGGTAATTTTCCCTACCGATTTAACGACCACTGGAATGTCAGCACTGTACCTTTCTTCTCCGATTCTTCCTCTATTCATTAAGTGGTATGTTATGGGTAATACTGTGTCACAAAGAGCGCTTCGTGTGTGTGGTCTCTCTTGTACTCGATCAACCCCTAAAAGAACAGCCAAACTCGTGCCTGTTACAAATATTCCTTTCCCACCTGATAGACCTTTTGACTCTTTGAGTATCCGGATTCTAACCAATTTCTCTACGGCTTCCGCTAATTCTAAATCTGGCCCTATTAAGTTTCTTTCAGGGATAAAACTCAATATCGTAACCTCATTATGTTTTGTATGTTTCCTAAAAACTGCTTGATTTTTTCGCAGGACTTGATCATATCACTGTTCTGCTTGTGTTGCTCGATCAACGCATCACAATCCTTCAGTAGCGGAATGCGATCTAAGCTTAGCTTATACGCCATTGTGTGATTATCTGTGTAAAAAGCGTGCATGGTTCCTTCATAGATCTTTTCTACCTTCAACAGTAAAGCACTCAACTCAGTAGGTAAGTCTTTTTTTGGAATATCTGTCATGATTCGCGCAATCCTTTTTGCATCGTTCCCAAGACGCTCTAAATTGTTGAATAGATACCAATTTTGCAAAAGCTTAATGGGTTCCTGCTTGTTCCATGTCTTTTTTTCTGTAAATAAAAAATGGATGAATCTATAGCTTAAGAAAACCATTTTGTTTACGTCTTTATCTCGAGTCTCTAACGAGTCTCGCAAGGCTACTTTCTTTTCCTTGTTAAACTGACTCATCACAATCAAGTCTTTAATCATGGTGCGGATCATATTATCTGCTCTACGCAGATTATGCTCCAAGTTGATGTCTTTGATGTTGACAAAGCCTCTTGCGACAATGCGATCAGCGGACTCCTCCACAATCTCCATCGCAATAAAATTCTTAATCAAAATGTCGCGAATTTCTTGAGATTTCTTCAAGAATTAAATCTTGGTCTTTATATAAAATTTCATAATCT
>CAYOJS010000001.1:0-1828 GCA_964404345.1 uncultured Methanosarcinales archaeon | reverse complement strand
CTTGAGATTTCTTCAAGATTCTCTTTCCTGTGAAAAGAATTGAATCATAATTTTCTATGTATGCTGTGATGGCCCTTCGCTTGATCGTTTCTAAAGGCACTCCATCTACGTCTATTGTATACTCCTTTTCTTCTCTCTTCTCATCTTTTTCTTTTGGGAAGAGTGTTATGGACTCAGGGGCCTGCTCAATATAAATAAAATCCCCTTTTTTTAGCTTGTGAAGGGTGGTCCACTCTTTAGGGATGGAGACCACTAATGAGGTGTTTCCGAAATTGATTAATTTACGGTATTCCATTTTTCCTCCAACCTGACTTGATTTTTAAAGCTAATCCTCAAGCTAAGACTCAAGATCATTAAATCTACCTCGTAATGCCTTCATTGACCGATTACTGGAAATCTCCGCTTCCAGATCTTCTAATTGTCCATTCGACCAAAACACCCCTTCATGCCGCGCTTCCTCTGGATTGGGGAAAAGAACATCCTCCCCCGAAGTGTAAATGACTTTCCCTCCTGCCTCTCTAACCAAGCAGACTGCCGCGCAGATGTCATGACTATCATACCCATTACACGCTAACCACCCGTCTAGATTTCCTCGTGCAATCTCAACTCCCTTCCTTACCCCCCCAGAGATCGAAAGCCGATTCTCATCCTCATCCGGGATGCCTGCTTTCCCATACACTTGCACTCCTCGAGGATCATCTCGACTACCGGTTGCGACACGAACCTCTGACATCTCATGACGATCACTTACTCGGATCCTAGAAGGAGAACCACGACCAAAGCGAACATGCGCTCCTTTTCCTTCTCTTGCCCAGAAAAGTTCGTATCCTACTTCGAGAGGGATGTAAATGGCTGCGATTACGGGCTGCCCAAATGGATCCACAAGACCTATCGAAGTAGCGTATCCGGTAGGGCTTCTTGTGCTGCTATTGTCCATTGGATCTACATACCAACAATATTCTCTTTGCACCCCCTCTTTTAACATTCGCCGGCTTTTTCTGCCCTTAATTTCTTCTTCACTTATGACATAGAGAATTCCGTGAGCTTTTACTCCTTCTGCAAGAGCAGCTAAAACACTTAGGTTTGCCTTTCTATCTGGGCGTATCTGTTTAGGGCGATTCCGATTTATGACTCTTGGTTTTGGAGGAGCGTCAAAATAGCGACGTACTCTTTTCCCTCCTGCCTCTGCTGCGCGGATCGCAGTTTCTAATGCTGCGTCTAAATCTACTCTTATCATGAGCTTAGAAATAGGGCAGATACTTATTAACTTTACTTAAAAATCTAAAATATACTAAACATATACTATACATGTTCTATATGAAGCAACTATTTATGTACCCTTGCCTTTTCCCTTTTTTAAGAGGTGCATGCTCAGAAATGTTGAACATTTCAGAGCAGATTGAGAACCCAAAGGTTCTTACCGATTCAGGTGATGGAGATGCAAAGAAAGGTGTTAAGCTGGGAAAGAGGAGAAGAGTACTGTAAAGACCCATATATGGGCATCGAAGAAGATCTGGAACGACTGGGCACATCGGTGAAACGAGTGAAGTTCATCAGCCGATTCTGCCGCACACTCTAACGGAGGGGGGATATGAAAACAGGAGAAATGGTAACCACAGTCCGAAAAGGTTGCTTTGTCGAAGTCGAAGTCGAAGACGACGAACAATAAAACAACGTATGATTCTGTTTTTTAAGCTATTTTGCTCTCATTGTCAAGAACTGCTGGGCTAAAGCCCTAGACGTTTCTTGACCATGCCACAGAAAGCGACAAAAATTGTAATTGATGATTTATGTCATCTCAAGTTTTAAATAGCTTGAGGTTTACCGA